>NZ_JBICCO010000044.1:0-50753 GCF_043119405.1 Achromobacter sp. 413638 | reverse complement strand
TTCAAGCAAGCAGGTAGCGACTACAGTACCGACGATATCGGCAAGTACTTCTCCGCGCTGGCAAACGAAGCCAACCTGCGCGGAACCGATGGCGGCTGGCTGGTGTTCGGTGTGAACAACAAAAGCCGTCGCGTGGTCGGCACGGACTATCGCCCGCAACCCGAACGCCTCCACTCGTTGAAGATGCAGATTGCGGAAAATGCAGAACCTCGCATCACCTTCCGTGAAATCCATGAACTGCAACACTGCGATGGCCGCGTGCTGATGTTCGAGATTCCTGCTGCGCCGCAGGGCATCCCGATTGCCTGGAAAGGCCACTACTATGCCCGCGCTGGCGAAAGCCTGACGTCACTGGGCTTGGACAAGCTGGATGATATTCGCCACCAGACACTTGCTCAAGATTGGACGGCGCAGGTGGTTCCTGGCGCCACGCTGGATGATCTGGATGAGGCCGCGGTAAGAAAAGCGCGGGAGTCCTTCGCACAGAAGTACGCCAACCGTTTCCAATCTGGTGAGGTGGCGAGTTGGCCACTGGCATCATTCCTTGATCGCGCGCGCGTCACGCAAAGTGGCCAAATCACTCGTGCCGCACTGCTGTTGCTCGGCAAGGCTGAATCGTCCTACCGCCTGTCTCCCTACCCCGCACAACTGACCTGGAAACTGGAAGGCCAGGAACGGGCCTATGAGCACTTCGGGCCGCCTTTTTTGTTGAGCACGACGCAACTCTACCAGCGCATTCGCAACATCCAGCTTCGACTGCTGCCCCAAGATGAACTGTTGCCTATCGAGGTATCCAAGTACGACCAGAAGATCGTATTGGAGGCCCTGCACAACTGCCTTGCACATCAGGACTACACCCGCAATGGTCGCGTGGTGGTGACGGAATTGCCGGACAGACTGGTATTCGAGAATGAAGGCAACTTCTTCGAAGGACAACCCGACGAGTACATCCAGGGTGACAAGACGCCACGCCGATACCGTAATCCGGCGTTGGCCCAGGCAATGGTCGAGCTGAACATGATCGACACCATGGGCTATGGCATCCACTCCATCTATACAGGGCAGGCAAGACGCTACTTTCCATTGCCAGACTACGACCTGAGCGATCCCGGCGCAGTCAGGCTGACGATCTATGGCGGCGTGGTGGACCCGGCTTACAGTCGATTGCTGATCCAGAACACCGATCTGCCGCTGGCGGATGTGCTGGCACTTGATCGTGTGCAGAAGAAGTTGCCTATCCCTGACGAAGCCGCCACGCGCTTGCGGCGCAGCAAGCTGATCGAAGGGCGCAAACCCAACTTCCACGTATCAGCCTCCGTGGCCGAGGCGACGGCGAACAAGGCCGATTACATCCGCACCCGGGCGCAAGACGACGAGTTCTACGTCAAACTGCTGACCGATTATCTGGAGAAGTTTGGTCAGGCGACCCGTGCCGAGATCAACAAACTCCTGATGAACAAGTTAAGCGATGCTCTTGACGACAAGCAGAAGTACAACAAGATCAGTAACCTGCTGACCAGACAGCGCCGCCATGGAGTGATCGTCAACACCGGATCGGACACGGCGCCGTGCTGGCGACTGACAGAGACAAGAGCAAAGAAAAATTAGAGAGCCGCAGAGAGACGTTCTCTCAATGCCATATAAATCAATAGCTTATCTCTCTGCAAAGCACCAGAGTCTAAGTCTTTGCAGAGAGCGCCAAGAAAAGGACACGAAAAATCCGCACCCGATTCAAGCTGTCCCCGATACGCTGGTTGTCCACCGACTTTTCACAAGCATGACCCCCCGCATCGCCATCATCGGCGCCGGCACCGCCGGCCTGGCCTGTGCCATCGCGCTGGCCCGCGAAGGCGCCGAGGTCGACGTCTTCGAACGCCACCCCACGCTGGCCCCCGTGGGGGCCGGCATGCTGATCCAGCCGGGCGGGTTGCTGGCCCTGCGGGAGCTGGGCGCCCTCGATGCCTTCGCCCAAGCCAGCGTGCCCATCCACCGCCTGGAGGGCCGCAGCCATCGTTCCTGGCTGCTGGTCGACATCCCCTATGCGCAAGACCTGCCGGCGCGCGCCGTGACGCGGCCCGCGATGACGCGGGTGTTGCAGCAGCGCGCAAGCGAGCTGGGCGTGCGCCTGCATCTGGACGCGCCGATCGCCGCGCTGGAGCCATCCCGCGATCGCGTGCTGCTGCGCTGGGGCGAACATGAGCAGGTTTATGAAGGCGCGGTGATCGCCAGCGGCTCGGGCTCCGACCTGGCGCAGCAATGCGGCCTGTCGGCGCCAACCTCGCCCTATGCCTGGGGCGCCCTGAACGGCATGATCAGCGTGGCGGACTGGCAATGGCCGACCATCCTGCATCAGCGCATGCATGGCCCGCGCAAGCTGTTCGGCCTGATGCCGTGCAGCTACACCGGCGCGCAACTGGACATCGCGATGTTCTGGAGCCTGCCCGTCGCGCGCCATGCGCAATGGCAGACATCGGACCTGGAAACGTGGAAGGCCGAGCTGGTCCGCTTTTGGCCGCAAAGCCGTCCCGTGGTGGACCAGATCCGCGATCACTCGCAGTTCAGCTTCGCCACCTATCGTCACGCCTGGCCCAAGCGGCTGGCGCAGGGCCGCATCTGCCTGGTGGGTGATGCCGCCCACGCCATGAGCCCGCAGCTGGGCCTGGGATCGACACTGGCCATGGGCGACGCGCTGGCCCTGGCGCGCGGGCTGCGCCGCACGGGTGACATCGAAGCGGGGTTCCTGGCTTACGCGCGGGAACGGCGCAGGCGGGTGCAGGCCTTCCAGCTGCTGTCGCGCGCGCTCACGCCCTGTTTCCAGGCGGACCTGCCGGCATGGTGGCGCGATCTGGCGTTCGGGCTGAGCGTGCGGATTCCGGGATTCAAGCGCTTGATGCGGGCCAGCGTCGGCGGCTGAGGGTTCCAGCTCGCAGCGGTTTCCTGTTGCGTGACGCGCATGGTCAGCAGGTTCCCGGAATTCGATCTGCCGCGCAGCTGAGCGGCGAGTGTTCAAGCGACCTGCGGCTTATCCACAGATGCCGCTTATCCACAGCCCGTCGCTTATCCACAGGCGCTTGCGCATAGTCCTCGCCGCCGACGCGAACGGTCGGCGCTCACGACCCGTTCATCGCCCGCCGGCTTGCGGTGGCCTCATGCGCCGACCGGCCGGCGCGCCACGGACCCGCTCAGTCGTGTCCGCCCAGCAGCGCGAAATACTGCTGCTCCGCGTTGACGATGAACGCCAGCATGGCCGTCTTGATCTTGCGCGGATCGCGTTCCAGGAAACCTTCGAGCAGCGCACGCATGCCGTCGACCACGATCTTCTGCGTGCCCGGGTCGCTCAGCGTGCCCAGCCGCACCTGCTGCGCGTGGTCGGTGAAGCGGCGGATGGTGTCCTGCAGGCGCGCGTTCTGCACGGCGCCCAGCCAGACGTCGCGGAACTCCATGTTGGCCTCGATCATCAGGGCCGCGTCGCGCTTGTCGTGGGCCTTGACGGCCTTCTGGAAGGCGCGCTTGAGCGCGGCGTCCTGGCGGTCGTCCAGGATGGCGACGGCGCCCGCGGCCGCGCTGGGCTCGAGCAGGCGGCGCACTTCGAAGATCTCGTGGATGTCGTCGTTGGTCAGCGTGGGCGTGACGAAGCCGCGCGTGGTGCCGATCAGGTAGCCCTCGCTCACCAGACGCAGCAGGGCCTGGCGCACGGGCATGCGGGTACAGTCGAACTCCTCGGCCACTTCGTAGTCCAGCACGCGGTCGTTCGGGCCGATCTCGCCGCGCTGCAGGCGCGAACGGATTTCCGCGTACACCGATTCGCTCAGCGTGGTCTGCTTTAGCGCGGTGCGGCGAGGCAATTTGACAAGCTTGGCACTGTCTTGGGCCATCGTGAACTCCCGGTGGAACATGAATTCAGAATTCAAACGAGCCGGGGAATTATACGGTGGCGTGCAGGCTGCCGAAATTGCCATGGTGATAGACCAGGCTGGGTTGCAGCGCCGCGCCTTCGGCGGGCGTCACGCGCTCGACCGCGCCGATCACGATCAGGTGGCTGGCATGTTCGATCAGCTGGAACACGCGACACGAGAACGAGACCAGCGCGTCGTTGAGCACGGGCGTCTGGCCATCGGGCCGCGACCATGCGCCCAGCGCGAAGCGCGCCTCCTGGTCCAGGCCCAGCATGCCGCCGAAGGCGCGCGCCAGCCGCTCATGGCCGGCGCCCAGCACGTTGACGGAAAAGGCCATGCCGGGCGCGATGACGCGGCCCAGCGAAGTGTCTCGGTTGACGCAGGCCAGCAGCGCGGCCGGCTCGGCGCTGAGCGAGCAGACGGCAGTCGCCGCCAGGCCGATGGGCGCGCCATCGGCGCCGCTGGCGGCCAGCACGGTGACGGCGCCGGCCAGGTGGCGCATGCCGGCACGGAACGCCTCGGAGGAAATGCCGGCGACCGGCGCGCGGGGCAGGGCGGGAGCGCTCATGACGAACCTCACTCGACGCGCAGGCCGGCGTCGCGCAGCAGGGGCAGAACCCGTTCGCAGAAGTAGGGCAGCTCCTGCACGTAGTTGACGAAGGTGAGCGCCGCGCCGCCGAAGCCCGCTTCGTGCATGCGCGCCAGCTCGGCCGCGATCTGCTCGGGCGTGCCGACCAGCGGATAACTGCCGGTGCCGGCGGCGAAGCGCTGCCGGTACTGCTGGTAGGCCTGCGCGTCGTGGCTGTTGGAAAACCCCTGCTTCTGCTTCATGTGATAGTCCACCGCCGCCGTGTCCTCGTGCACGTGCGAGTAATGCTCGTAGTAGTCGCGCGCTTCCTGCTCGGTCTCGCGGCAGACCACGTGCGCGACCGTGTACACGCCCACGTCGCGCCCGGTCTTGAGCGCGCGGGCGCGCACATCGGCGATGTGCTGGCGGCCGCCTTCGATGTCGGTGAAGGTGGTGAAGAGATAGTCGCAATGCTGCGCGGCGAAGTCGCGGCCGGGTCCGCCGAAGGCGGCGTTCATGGTGACCGGGCGCGGCGATTGCAGCGCGGCCGGCTTGGAGACCGCCTGCTTGAGCTGGTAGTAACGGCCGTCGAAATCCAGCGGTCCCGTCGCGCTGTAGAGGCGCTCCAGGATCTCGGCCCACTCGCCGGCCTGCACGTAAGGCGTGTCGGTAAGCGTCTGGCCGAACATCGCGAACTCGTCGGGGTTCCAGCCGCAAACGATGTTCAGGCCGGCGCGCCCGTGGCTGATGTGATCGACCGTGGCCAGGGCCTTGGCCGCGTACAGCGGATGCACCAGCGGCACATGCACGGTCATGAACAGCGCGATGCGCTGCGTGACGGCGGCCAGCGCGGCGGCGAAGGTGAAGGTCTCGAACGACCATTCGCGCGCCTGTGTCGTGCCGCCGAAGCCCTTCCAACGCGCGATGGGCAGGAAGAAGTCCATGCCGCCGCGATCGGCGATGACAGCGGCCTGCTGCACCTCGTCCCAACGCGCGGCCCAGCGTTCCGGCACGGTGGTGAAGCTCAGGCCGCCATCAGCGTTGGCCGAGAACACGCCCAGCTTGAATGGATTCGGGCCGCGCATGGGGTTGGGCAGCAGGGCAGGGCTCGCATGCGCGCGCGCGGCCGGGTCTGGGGTCTGGGTCTGGATCATGGACGCTCCGTAGCGGAAAGAGAGGCGGAGGAAGCATGCATCGGCGCACTGCGCGTTGTCATCGGGTAGTGGACGTTGCCGCCGTGGAAAATGGGCGAGGCTTCGAAATCGCGGCGCATCTCCATGCGCACGTCAGAGCGCAGGGCCGCGTCCAGCGCGGACGCATCGTCGAACACGACCTTGTTGCGCTGGACTGCATCTTCGCGCGGCCACCGCAGCCCGCCGCGCCAGTCCAGCCGCGTGCAGACCTCCAGTGCGCGCAGTCCCGGCAGGCGCAACATCAGCGGCACGTGCCGATCCAGGTAATGACCCAGCCAGGCATCGTGATCCTGGGCATGCCCGTGATAGGCGACCAGATAGGTGCAGCCGCCCGGCGCCGCGGCATAGCGGCGCGACATCATGGCCTGGTGGCTGATGTCCGCCTGCCCGAGCCAGGGGTCGACACGCGGGTCCAGCCAGCGCGCCAGCGCGCCCCGGGCCGTCGCCGCCGCTTCCAGCGCCAGCAGATTGTCGAAATGCAGTTCCGCCACCAGCGTGGGCGGCGCTTCCGTTTCCAGGCAGGGATCGGACGCGCTGGCCGGCTCGTGCAACAGCGCCTCGCGCAATCCCGGAATGGCCGAAGCGCTCGCGGCCAGCCGGCGCACCAACGCATCACCGGCCAGCCGGCCGGCCCTGCATGTGAGGAACATCACGACGTCCATGCCCGCTCCTTTCTCCGCCTGGCGCGCCGTTCATCGCTTTGCGCGACGACATGCCAAATAAAAGAATTCTGAATTCAATTTATAGAGCTGATGCCGGATTGTCGATCAGCGTATCGGCGCACACCATGCTCGCTATCCCTGAGATCCTGACCCCGAATACGCGTCGAAATGCTCGTTTACCCGAGCTATTAAGCAAATGGGCCAGGACAGGTTTGACTTTTTCGCCAGCCATTCCTATTCTGAAAAAACATTCTGAATCCTGAATTCAAAACAAATAAACTGCGCCACAACTCGCTTCGAGCCGCGCGGAACAGGAGCGCCTTCCATGCTGTTTCCTTCCCTCAAGCCGATCCTGGCGGGCAACACCGCCATCGACCTGGTCTGGCTGGCCCTGGGCAGCGCGCCCATGGCGGAGTTCACCGCGCATGCGCGCCCGGCCGCCATCGTGCTGGACCTGCAGCACGGCCTGTGGGAGCGCGGCACGGTCGAGGCCGCCATCGCCTCGACCGGCCAGCGCGTACCCGTCATCGCCCGCTGCGCCGACAACACCCACGCCGCCATCGCGCAAGCGCTGGACGCCGGCGCGGCCTCGGTGCTGGTGCCGCTGATCGAAACCGTCGACGACGCCCGGCGCGCGCTGGACGCCAGCCGCTACCCGCCGCGCGGCAGCCGCTCGGCCGGCGGCGTACGGCCGCTGCTGGGCGGCATCGCCGCCATGCTGGAAGCCGACACGCAGGTCTCGGTGGGCCTGATGATCGAGACCGTGGCCGGCGTGGAAAACGCGCAGGCCATCGCGGCGCTGCCCGGGATCGACTATCTGTTCATCGGCACTGGCGATCTGTCCCTGTCGCGCGGCTCCTCCGATCCCGACGTGATCGGGCACGATTGCGCGCAGGTCTTGGCCGCCGCCCGCGCGCACGGCCTGCCTTGCGGCATCTACACCGGCAGCGCCGAGGCGGCGCGCCAGGCTCACGGCCAGGGCTACCGGATGGCGGTGGCGGCCAGCGACATCGACTTGCTCAAGCAGGGCCTGCAGTCGGCCCTGGCGGCCGCGGCGCCCGCCTAGCGCATCCCCGGCCGCGCCGCCAATTCCAGACGTCCCACTCCCGTCAGCGAGACGACCATGCGCAACAGCCTTTCCGATGCAGCCGATACGCCCGACGCCGACCGCAAGCTGTTCCGCAAGGCGGCCTGGCGCCTGATGCCCTTCCTGTTCGTGTGCTACCTGTTCGCGCAGGTGGACCGCATGAACATCGCCTTCGCCAAGCTCGACATGCTGGACGACCTGGGCTTCTCGGAAGCCGTCTACGGCCTGGGCGCGGGCGTGTTCTTCATCGGCTACGTGCTGTTCGAAGTGCCCAGCAACATGCTGCTGCGGCGCTACGGCGCGCACCGCTGGCTGGCGCGCATCATGGTGTCCTGGGGATTGGTGTCGGCGGGCATGATGTTCGTGCAGACGCCAATGCAGTTCTACATCATGCGCTTCCTGCTGGGCATGGCCGAGGCGGGGTTCTTTCCCGGCGTCATCTTCTACCTCACTGGCTGGTTCACGCGCGAGCACCGCGGCAGGATGACGGCGGCGTTCATGACCGCCATCGCGGTCGCCGGCGTCGTGGTCGGGCCGGTTTCCGGCGCGGTGCTGCATCATTTCCACGAACTGGGCGGCTATGCCGGCTGGCAATGGCTGTTCCTGATCGAAGGCGTGCCCTCGGTGCTGCTGGGCCTGGCCACGCTGTACTGTCTGCCGGTCTCGCCGGAACGGGCCCGCTGGCTGACGCCGCAAGAAGCCGCCAGGTTGAACGCGCTGCTGCAGGCAGAACGCGAAGGGGTCGACGACACGCCGGTGCGCCAGGCACTACGCGGCGCGCGCCTCTGGATCCTGTCGGGCATCTATGCCTGCTACGGCATGTCCTTCTTCGGCTTCGTGTTCTGGCTGCCCACCATCATCAAGTCCTCCGGCGTCGCGGATCCGCTGTCCATCGGCCTGATCTCGGCCATTCCCTGGGGCGTGGCCATTGTCGCGATGTGCGGCGTCGGCGCCTATGTCGACCGCCGCCAGAACACGCGGCCGGTGCTAATGGCGCTGTCCGTGGCCGCGGCGGCGGGCTGGGCTGCCAGCCCCTGGGTGGCCGACAGCGTGAGCGCGTCGATGGCCGTGCTGAGCATCGCGATGTTCGGACTGATGGCCTCGCTGCCCGTGTTCTGGAACCTGCCCACCGCCGCCTACCAGGGCGCTTCCGCCGCGGTCGCCATCGCGGTCATCACGTCCGTCGGCAACGCGCCCGGACTGGTGTCGCCCTACATCGTCGGCTGGATCAAGACGCTGACGTCGCGCCTGGACGTGGCCATGTACATGTTCGCCGCCGCCTCGCTGCTGGCCGTCGCGCTGCTCGCCTGCCTGAGCGAGCGGCCCGCCCCCCGACGCTGAATATCACGCACCGCCAGGAGACGCCGCATGCCCGCCCTCGATATCCTGTCCGAACTGCGCCGCGTGCTCGGCGGCGATGCCGTCCTGCCGCGCGCGCAGATCCAGCAACACCGCCATGCCGACTGGAGCGGCCTGCCGGCGCAGGCGCCGCTGGCGCTGCTGCGGCCGCGCGATACCCCGCAGGTATCGGCCGCGCTGGCCATCTGCAACAGACACGGCCAGCCCGTAGTGACGCAGGGCGGGTTGACGGGCCTTGCGGGCGGCGCCTGCACCACGGCCGGCGACATCGCGCTGAGCCTGGCGCGCATGGACGCCATCGAGGAAATCGACCCGCTGTCGGCCACCATGACGGTGCAGGCCGGCGCGCCGCTGGAAACCGTGCAGCAGGCGGCGGCGCGGGCGGGCCTGCTGTTTCCGCTGGACCTGGGCGCGCGCGGCAGTTGCACGCTGGGCGGCAATCTCGCGACCAACGCCGGCGGCAACCGCGTGATCCGCTATGGCATGGCGCGCGACCAGGTATTGGGGTTGGAAGTGGTGCTGGCCGACGGCAGCGTGCTGGATGGCACGCGCAAGATGGTGAAGGACAACACCGGCTACGACCTTCGCCACCTTATGATCGGCAGCGAAGGCACGCTGGGCGTCATCACGCGCGCGGTGCTGCGCCTGCGGCCCAGGCCGCAGGCGGTGGCGACTGCATATTGCGGCCTGTCCGGCTACGACGCCGTGACCCGGCTGCTGGCCGAGGCGCAGCGCCGGCTGCCCGCCGGCGTCTCGGCCTTCGAAGTGATGTGGCCGAGCTACCTGGACTACATGCTGGCGCAGGTGCCGGCGCTGCGCGCGCCGCTGTCCAGCCGGCACGCGTTCTATGTGCTGCTGGAATCCGAAGGCGCCGATAGCGACGGCCACCAGGCCGCATTCGAGCAGTTCATGGGCGCCATGCTGGACGCCGGCGTAATTGAGAACGCCGCCATCGCGCAGTCCACGTCCGACGCGACGGCATTCTGGCGCGTGCGCGACGCCACCGCCGAATTCCCGATGCTGCTGCCGGACCTGGTCGCGTTCGACGTCAGCTTCGCGATCGCCGACATCGGCCTCGCCGCGCAGCGCTGCGACGCGGCGCTGCGCCAGGCCTGGCCCGCCAGCACAGTGCTGGCCTACGGCCACCTGGGCGACGGCAACCTGCACCTGATCGTGCAGGTGCCAGACGAACAGGGCATCGGCCAGGCCGCGCTGGCCGATGCCGTCGAGGCCATGGTCTACGGCATCGTGCGCGAGCATCGCGGCTCAGTGTCGGCCGAACACGGCATCGGCGCCAAGAAGCGCGGCGTCCTCGGCCATACCCGCAGCCCGGCCGAGTTGGCCGCCATGCGCGCCATCAAGGCCGCGCTGGATCCTCGCGGCATCCTCAACCCCGGCAAGCTGCTGCCCGCGACGCCGCCGCTCGCCCAACACTAGGAGCATCGACATGCTGAAGACCCTGGCGCAAGCCCTGCAAAGCGGTTCCGTGCGCGTGGTGGACCTGAGCCAGACGCTGCACGCGCGCACGCCCATCATCCCGCTGCCGCCGCAATACGGACAGAGCGCGCCGTTCCGCCTGGACGAGATCTCGAACTTCGACGAGCGCGGGCCGGCCTGGTACTGGAACAACATCTCCTGCGGCGAACACACGGGCACGCACTTCGACGCGCCGATCCACTGGATCACCGGCAAGGACTACCCGAACAACACCACCGAAACGATAGACGTGCAGAAGCTGGTGGCGCCGGCCTGCGTCATCGACGTGTCGGCCGAGGCGCGCGACAACCCTGACTACCTGCTCACCATCGAGCGCGTCGAGCAATGGGAAGCCGAGCACGGCCGCATCGCGCCGGGCAGCTGGGTGCTGATGCGCACGGACTGGTCGCAGCGCGACGATCCCGCCGCCTTTCTCAACCTGCGCGACGACGGCGCACACACGCCGGGCGGCCATCCCGATCTGCCGGCCTTCCTGGCGCGCGAGCGCGACGTGGTGGGCTGGGGCACCGAAGGCGTGGGCACCGACGCCGGCCAGGCCCATGCCTTCACGCAGCCCTTTCCCTGCCACTCGGTGATGCACGGCAACAACCGCTACGGGCTGGCCAGCCTGGTGAACCTGGACCAGCTGCCGCCCACGGGCGCGATCCTGATCACGCCGCCCTTGAAGATCCGGCGCGGTTCGGGCAGTCCGTGCCGGGTGCTGGCGCTGGTCGAGGCTTAGCGCGCCGGTTCGGGTTTTTCCCAGGCTCCCGCGCGTCCGAAAACACGCTTGCGAGGTTTGACTTTTGCCCGGGCCAGACCTAATCTTCACGCACAAAATAAAAACTGAATCCAGAATTCATAATCATGGGAGACAAGGCCATGAACCCCACCAGAGCATCGATCCTGACGATGCCCGATTCGCCCATCATCGATGTCTGGCGCCTGGGCCAGGGCCGCGACGACGTCATCGGCCTGTGGGCCGGCGAGAGCGACCTGCCCACGCCCAAGGCCTATAGCGACGCGGCGGCGCAGGCGCTGGCCGCGGGCCATACCTTCTACTCGCAGAACCGCGGCATTCCCGCGCTGCGCGCGGCCATCGCCGGCTACTACGAACGCCTCTGCGGCGTGCGGCTCGATGATGAACGCATCGCCGCCACCTGCGCCGGCATGAACGCCGTGATGCTGGTGGCGCAGGCCATCGTCGAGCCGGGCGACAACGTGGTCTGCGTCACGCCGTCCTGGCCCAATATCCTGCGCGCCATCACCATCACCGGCGGCGAGGCGCGCGAAGTGGCGCTGGACCATGACGACAGCGGCTGGCATCTGGACCTGCAGCGCCTGTTCGACGCCTGCGACGGCCGCACCCGCGCCATCTACTACGCCTCGCCCGGCAACCCCACCGGCTGGATGCTCGAAGACGCGCAGCAGCGCGAGCTGCTGGCCTGGGCGCGCGGGCGCGGCATCGCCATCATCGCCGACGAGGTCTACCAGCGCATCGTCTACGACCGCCCCCACGCGCCGTCCATCCTGGAAATCGCCGCGCCGGACGACCCCGTGTTCGTGGTCAACAGCTTCTCCAAGTCCTGGGCCATGACGGGCTGGCGCATGGGCTGGCTGATCTATCCGCGCGGCATGGTCGACACCTTCGAGAAACTGATCCAGTTCAACACCAGCGGCGGCCAGGCCTTCCTGCAGGCCGGCGGCGTGGTCGCGCTGAACGAGGGCGAAGCCTTCGTGCGTTCCTTCGTCGAGCGCTGCCGCGGCGGCCGCGCCATCGTGCTGGACCGGCTGGGGGCGCTGGATCGCGTGCGCATCGTGCCCAACAAGGCGTCCTTCTACGTGATGTTCGACGTGGACGGCATCGACGACTCGCTGGCGTTCTGCAAGCGCGCCGTGCACGAGGCCGGCGTCGGCCTGGCGCCGGGCATCGCCTTCGGCGCGGCATCCGCGCGCCAGATCCGCCTGTGCTACGCGCGCAGCGACGCCCAGCTCACCGAGGCAATGGACCGCCTCTCCGCTTTCATCCGCCGCGCGCGCTGAACCGCCGCGGACCGGCCGGCCGCCTCATGCCGCGGCCGGCGCATTGCGCCGTCTTCGCTGTTCCACATACCGACAATCAGGGGAAGGTAGACCATGCAACGCAATCTCCGCGCGGCCGCGACGGCCGCGGGCTTGGCTTTGTGCGCCTGTGCGCAGGCCCAGAGCGCCAGCAACGTGACGCTGTACGGGATCATCGACCAGAGCATCCGCTACACCAATCACGTCGATGACGGCGGCGGCTCCAAGCTGCAGCTCGCCAACGGCGCCATCACCAACAGCCGCTTCGGCCTGAAGGGCGATGAAGACCTGGGCGACGGCAGCCGCGCCGTGTTCCGCCTGGAGAACGGCTTCGATCCGCAGACCGGCATGGCCAACCAGAACGGCCGGCTGTTCGGACGCTACGCCTACGTGGGCCTGTCCAACGACCGCTGGGGCACGCTGACGGCGGGCCGCCAGGGCGCCGAGTCCTTCAACTTCTTCGGCGAGTTCGACCCGCTGACCGTGGGCAACTACATGGGCAATTCCTGGCCCTTCCTGATCACGGTCGGACGCCTGGACAACCTGCTGACCTACGCCGGCAAGTTCGGCGGCCTGAACCTGGGCCTGACCTACGGCTTCGGCAACCAGTTCGGCAGCATGCGGCGCGGCAGCTATTGGGGCGCGCGCGCATCCTACGACGCCGGCCCGCTGAGCTTTGGCGGCACCTACCAGGAAATGCGCGACCCCGACGACCGCGCCCAGCGCATGTGGGGCCTGGGCGCGCGCTACGCGCTGGACGCGGCCAGGCTCTTCGTAGGCTACATGGGCGGACGCGACGCCAGCGGCTTCGTCGACAGCCTGCTGAACGCGCCGACGCGCACCGTCGCGCAGGGTTCGCCCGGCGCCAACCCGCGCAAGGACATGACGCTGTACACCGGCCTGACCTACCAGGCCACGCCGCGCCTGGCGCTGACCGGCGCCTACTACTACAGCGACGCCAAGAACATCAACGGCTTCGAAGGCAACCGTGGCAAGCGCCACGCCGCCGTGCTGCTGGCCGAGTACAGCCTGTCCAAGCGCACCCAGGTCTACGGCACGGTGGACTTCAACCGGACCAGCGGCGGCGCCAACGCCGAGATGCCGGGCAAGAACAACCAGACCGGCCTGGGCGTCGGCCTGCGCCACATTTTCTGACGGCGCGCCGCGCCCGCGACATCCAAGGATCCCCATGAGCACGACACCCCAGGAACACGACAAGGCCGGCTGGCTGCTGTACCACTCGGTCGGCATGTTCCCCGGCCAGCAGGCCGCCATGCGCGCGGCGCTGGAAGGCTTCACGACCAGCTGGTGCAGGCCCGGCCTGCAACGCTGGGACGACGGCCTGGCGGCGCGCCGCCAGGTGCTGGACCTGTATGCGCGCCTGCTGCGCGCGCCAGCCGACGCGGTCTACGCGGCCGAGAACGTGACCCAGGCCTTCGCGCAGTTCGTCGGCGCGCTGGGTCGCGCACGGCTGAACGGCAAGCGCGTGCTGATCGCCGCCGACTGCTTCCCCAGCCTGCACTACATGCTGACCGGCCTGGCGCCGCTGCTGGGCTACACGCTGGACACGGTGCCGGTGGACGCGGCCGCCGGCTACGTCACCGACGACGGCTATATCGCGCGCTGGCAGGACGACGTGGCGCTGGCCATCATCACGCTGGTCACCTCGACCGCGTCCAAGCGCGCCGGCCTGCAAAGGCTGGCCGCCCATGGCCGCGCGCAGGGCAGCCTGATCGCGGTGGACATCACCCAGGCCGCCGGCATCGTCGACGTGGACGTCAGCGCCCCCGCCATCGACTTCGCCGCCACCACCACGCTCAAGTGGCTCTGCGGCGCGCCCGGCGCGGGCCTGGCCTACATCAACCCGGCGCTGCTGGACGAGCGCCTGCAGCCGCTGGTGCAGGGCTGGTTCAGCCAGCCCGATCCCTTCAACTGGGACCTGGACAAATACTCGCTGGCCACGCAGGCGCGCCGCTTCGACAACGGCACGCCGTCCTTTCTGCCCTACGTGGCCTCGGCGCCGGGATTGTCTTGGCTGCTGTCGCCGGCCGCGCAGGGCATGCGCGCGCACAACCAGGCGCTATCGCGCAAGCTGATCGCGCTGGCCGATGCCAAGGGCTACCGGCTGCGCTCGCCGCGCGATGCCAGCGAACGCGGCGGAAGCGTCATGGTCGAGCTGCCCGCGCCTATCGACGCGCAGGCGCTGGAAGCGCGCCTCGCAACCGAGGGCGTGTTGGCCGACACGCGCGGCCAGGTGCTGCGTCTGTCGCCGGGCGTGCTGACGCAGGCCACCGTGATCGACGAACTGGACCGCCTGCTGCCCGCGGCCTGATTGCCGTGGCCTGAAAGCACCCATCGCATCCATCGCACACCGCATATTCACAAACTAGGGGAACGCGGCATGGAATCATCCAACATCACCACGCGCGAGGCCGGCCTGCACAAGGCGCTGACCAAGCGCCAGATCACCATGATCGCCATCGGCGGCGCCATCGGCACCGGGCTCTTCATGGGCAGCGGCATCGCCATCGGCTACGCAGGGCCGGCGGTATTGATCAGCTACGCCATCGCCGCGCTGATCGCGGTCATCATGGTGTTCAGCCTGGCCGAGATGGCGGTGGCGCATCCGTCGGCCGGCTCGTTCGGCACCTACGCCGAGATGTACCTGAACCGCTGGGCCGGCTTCGTGGTGCGCTACACCTACTGGATCATCCAGGTCGTGGCCGTGGGCGGCGAGGCGGTGGCGGTGGGGCTGTACATGACCTACTGGTTCCCCGGCACGCCGGTATGGATGTGGTCGGCGGCGTTCGGGCTGATCCTGATCTACGTGAACTGCAAGTCGGTGGCGAACTTCGGCTCGTTCGAATACTGGTTCGCGCTGATCAAGGTGGCCGCCATCATGGCCTTCATCGTCATCGGGCTGGCGCACGTGTTCGGCATCGGCACTGGCCGGCCGCCGGTCGGCATGCACAACCTGACCGGGCTGGAGGGCGGCTTCATGCCTCACGGCTTCAGCGGCGTATGGATGGGCGTGCTGATGGCGATCTTCTCGTTCTACGGCGTGGAGATCGTGGCCGTGACCTCGGGCGAGGCGGAGAACCCCAAGCAGGCCATCCCGCACGCGCTCAAATCCATGGTGCTGCGGCTGACGCTGTTCTATGTGCTGGCGCTGGGCATCATGGTGGCCTACCTGCCCTGGACCGAGGCTGGCGCGAAGGTGGTGCAGCAAAGCCCCTTCGTGAAGCTGTTCGCGCACGCCGGCATCGCGCAGGCGGCGGGCATCATGAACTTCGTGGTGATCACCGCCGCGCTGTCCAGCATGAACACCAACATCTACCTGTCCTCGCGCATGCTTTTCTCGCTGTCGCGCGGCGGCTATGCGCCGGGCTTCGTCGGCAAGCTCACCGCCAACGGCACGCCGCTGCGCGCCACGCTGATCTCCGGCGCGGGCGTGCTGGCCACCACCAGCGTGTCCTTCTTCAGCCCGCATGCCTACAACTACCTGTTCGGCGTGGCGCTGTTCGGCGGCATCTTCGTCTGGATCATGATCCTGGTCACGCACCTGCGCTTCCGTCGCGCCTGGCGTGGCGCCGCGCTGCCGGTGCGCATGCCGCTGTTTCCCATCGCCCAGATCACCGGCATCGCGCTGCTGGTCGGGATCCTGGTCACGATGGGGCTGGACACCGAGTTCTGGAACATCTCGTGGATCATCGGCGTGCCATGGCTGATCGGGGTATCGCTGGCGTATGTGTTCTGGCGCCGGCGGCAGGGACCTGCCGGCGCGCCGGCGGTGGCGCGGGGGTAGGGCGTGACGCTCCCCGGGAGGCGGCGAATCCGTCGCCCCCGGGCCTCGGTCCCCGCAGTGCTGATCTGCCAACAGGGTGGAAAAAGCAGGCTTGCCGTCGCGTCCCATAGGGAAAAGCCGCCACTTGCCCACACCCTGTCCACACCCTGCGCACAGCCTGCCAACAGCTTGATCACAGACTAGCCAACAGGCTTATCCACAGGCATCCGGCTCGATTTCCCTGCCCCCGCCGGGTTCCGAATCGATCCGTCCCCGTTCCTCCACAGCCTATTTTTCCTGCGCTCCGGTACAAGCCAGCGCCGCCCCCCGCTCATTAACGTAGCCCCATGGCCGTCCTCGAAGACGGCGCTCGATCAAGGGGAACATGATGAGCAAGCAAACCGCCGGCGCGCCGGTGGACCCGATCACGCTGGCCGTGGTGCGCGGCGCGCTGGAGACGGCGCAACGCGAAATGACGCTGACGCTGGAGAAGACCGGCCGCTCCAGCGTCTTCAACCTGGCGCACGACTACAGCAACGCGCTGTTCGACCATCACCCGGAAATGATCCTGCAGGGCCAGGACATCCCGATTCACCTGGGTTCGCTGATCCCGGCCATGAAGGCGGTCGCCGATTTCTTTGGCGACGACCTGCACGAAGGCGACATCATTTATCACAACGACCCGGTCTACCAGGGCAGCCACATCCTGGATTGCTGCATGTACAAGCCGGTGTTCCACGAGGGCGAGCTGGTGTTCTGGGCGGTCTGCAAGGGCCACCTGACCGATATCGGCGGCCCGGTGCCGGCCGGGTACAACCCGGATGCGCGCGACCTGTACGCCGAAGGGCTGCGGATCCCGCCGGTCAAGCTCTGGGACCGCGGCGTGCGGCGCGACGACGTGATCAACCTGCTGCTGTGCAATATGCGGGCGCGGCGCGACCAGGAAGGCGACCTGAACGCGCAGTACGGCGCCTGCCGCGTCGGCGAACGCCACCTACGCGCGCTGCTGGCCAAGTACGGGCTGGCCACCGTGCAGGCCGCCATCGCCGAGCTGAAGGACATGGCCGACCGGCACATGCGCTCGCTGATCGCGTCGATCCCGGACGGCACGTACCACGGCCGCGCGCGGCTGGAGGACGCCGGCCACGGCCATGGCGACATGACCATCTCGGCGGCGGTGACGGTCAACGGCGACAGCGTGCACATCCGCATCGACAGCCCGCCGCAGGTGCCGTACTTCATCAATTCCTACGCGGGCAATTCGCTGTCGGGCATCTACCTGGGGCTGATGATGTTCGCCCAGGTACCGCCGCCCTACAACGCCGGGCTGTACCGCTGCGTGACGGTGGACCTGGGCGAGTCGGGCACGCTGTGCAACGCGCGCGAGCCGGCGCCGCACGTGAACTGCACCACCACGCCGATGGAGACGCTGACCGACGCGGTGCGCCAGGCCTTCGAGGCCGCCGCGCCGGAGCGCGTGACGGCGTCCTGGGGCCATGCCAGCGGCGTCAATATCGCCGGCGTCGATCCCAAGACCGGCGAGCAATACGTGACCATGGTGCTGGCCTCGATCATCTCGGGCGCCGGCGCCACGCGCCAGATGGACGGCTGGCACGCCTGCGGCCCGCTGTGCTGTTTCGGCGCCCTGAGTTCGGGCGACATCGAGCTGCTGGAATACGCCTATCCCATCATCATCCATCGCTATGGCCTGCAGCAGGACAGCGGCGGCGCCGGGCAGCATCGCGGCGGCAGCGGCACCGTGTGGGAAGTGGAGCCGATCGGCCACGAGATGACCGTGGTGGCTTTCGGCGAGGGCCGGCAGATTCCCACCGGAGGCGCGGCGGGCGCCTACAACTCGCTGCCCGAGCGCAAGCTGGGCCGGCTGGAGCACCGTCACGCCGACGGCCAGGTCACCACGCATCGCAAGAACACCATCCTGAAAGTGACGCCGGGCGAACGCGCGCGCAACGTCAATCCGGGAGGGGGCGGCTACGGCGATCCCTATAGCCGCGCGCCGCTGGACGTGGCGCGCGACGTCGGCAACGGCCTGGTCTCGCGCGAGGCCGCGCAGGCCGAGTACGGCGTCGCCATCGGCGCCGACGGCCAGCCCGACCTGACCGCCACCCATGCCCTGCGCACCCGCGATCCCCGTTAAGGAGCCCACCATGCAAGGACAATATCGCCTCGGCGTGGACGCCGGCGGCACCTTCACCGATTTCGTGCTGGCGGGCCGCGACGGCAAGATCCGCCTGTTCAAGAGCGCATCCACGCCGCAGGACGGCACCCGCGCCATCGCCGCCGGCCTGGCGCAGATGGCCGAAGAACTGGGCCGCCCGGTCGAGGACATCGTGCGCGACTGCGATCTGTGCATCAATGGCACCACCGTGGCGCTGAACGCGCTGATCGAGTTGAAGGGCGTCAAGGTCGGTCTCTTGTGCACCGCTGGCCACGAGGACAGCATCGAGATCCGCCTGGGCCACAAGGAAGAGGGCTACCGCTACGACGCCGACTACCCGCCGGCGCCGCAGCTGGTGCCGCGCCGGCTGCGCCTGCCGGTGCGCGAGCGCGTGCTGGCCGACGGCTCGGTGCGCCAGCCGCTGAACGAGGACGACGTGCGCGCCGCCATCGAGGTCTTCAAGCGCGAGGGCGTGCAGGCGGTGGCGGTGTCCTTCGTCTGGGCGCCAGCCAATCCCGCACATGAACAGCGCGCGCTGCGGATGGTGGCCGAGGCCATGCCCGATGTGTTCGTCTGCGCCGGCCATGAGGTTTATCCACAGGTGCGCGAATACACGCGCACGTCCACCACCATCGTCAATGCCTACCTGAGTCCGGTGATGGCGCGCTACGTGGCGCGCATCGACGACTATTTCCGCGGCCTGGGCGCGCGCGGCGCGGTGCGCTACTTCCAGTCCAACGGCGGGCTGGCGGTGGGCGAGATCATGCGCCGCCGCGCGGTCAACGCCATCAACTCCGGCCCGGCCTCGGCGCCGCAGGCGGGCCTGTACGTGGCCGCGCCCTTCGGCATCGACAACATCATCACCGTGGACATGGGCGGCACCTCGTTCGACATCACCCTGGCGCGCGGCGGCCAGACCAACCTGAACCGCAACATCGATTTCCTGCGCCACCGCATCGGCGTGCCGATGATCCACGTCGAGACGCTGGGCGCGGGCGGCGGCTCGATCGCCCACCTGAACGCCTTCGGCATGCTGGAAGTGGGACCGCGCAGCGCCGGCGCCATGCCCGGGCCGGCCTGCTACGGCCAGGGCGGCGAGGAACCGACCGTCACCGACGCCAACATGGCGCTGGGCTACCTGCGCCCGGATGCGGTGCTGGGCGGCGCCATCCGCCTGGACCGCGAGCGCGCCGTCGCCGCCATCCGGCGCGGCGTGGCCGAGCCGCTAGGCCTGAGCCTGGAACGCGCGGCGCACGGTATCGGCACGCTGGTGAACCTGAACATGGCCAACGGCATCCGTCGCATCTCCATCGAGAACGGCTACGATCCGCGCGACTTCGCGCTGGTCTGCGCCGGGGGCGCGGCGGGCATGCACATCACGGCGCTGGCCGAGGAAATCGGCAGCCGCAACGTACTGGTGCCCAAGATCGCCTCCTGCCTGTGCGCCTTTGGCCAGGTGATCTCCGACGTCAAATACCACTTCCTGGCCAGCGCCGTCATGCGCCTGGACGAGCACGCCGATCTGGCGCGGCTGGACCAGCTGTTCAGCGACATGGAAGCGCGCGGCCGCGAGTTACTGGCGGCCGACGGTTTCGCGCCGGAACGCATCAGCCTGGACCGCAAGGTCGAGATGCGCTATCAGGGCCAGATCCACGAATGCCAGGTGGACGTTCCCCCCGGCCCCGTCACCGCCGACACGCTGGACGCGCTGCTTCGCGCTTTCCATGCGCGCCACGAACAGCTCTACACCTATGCCGAACCGCACAACGTGGTCGAACTGGTGAACCTGGAAGTGATGGCGGCCGGCGCGGTGGACAAACCCGCCTTGCCTGAGCTGCCAAGCGGCGACGGCGATCCGGCGAGAGCGCTGACGGACATGCGCGACATGCTGTTCGAGGGCGACGGCCCCTGGACCGCCACCCCGGTGTATGACGGCGGCAAGCTGCTGGCCGGCGACGCGATCGCCGGCCCCGCGGTGATCGAGGAGCCCACCACCACCATCGTGGTGCGGCCAGGCTGGCAAGCCCTGCTGCACGGCTCGGGTACGTACTTATTGACCCGCGCGGCCGGCTGATCCAGATTGGCGTCTGTTATGCACGCGGAGGGCAGTCCCGTGGACACCCGCTACGACACCGCCGGCCTGGCCGCTCCCGACCGCTCCCGCCACTGGGAGGCGGCGGTCGGAAACACCTACTTTAGCCTGCAACTGCAATTCCAGGACGCCGCGCGCTTCGAGGGCTCGCTGCGCTCCTGGCGGCTGGGCGCGCTGTCGCTGTCGCGGCTGGCCTCGTCGCCGCTGTGCTACCGGCGGCTGAAGACGCATCTGCGCGACTGCAACGACGAGCAATATCTGGTGACTGTGCCGCGCCAAAGCGGCATACGCTTCGCCCAGGCCGGCCGCGAAACGCTGTGCCAGCCCGGCGCGTTCCTGCTGGAACACGGCCACAGCCCCTATGAATTCTCTTATGCGCAGGACAACGCGTTGTCGGTGCTGAAGGTGCCCGGCGCCCTGCTGCGCGGCCGGCTACGCACGCCCGACCGCTATTGCGCGCTGTCGTTCGACGCCAGCAGCGGCGCGGGCTGGTTGTTCGCGTCCTATGTGGAACTGGTCGGCCAGCAGCTCGGGCAGCAGCTGGATGGCGGCGACGGCCCGGCACGCGAACTCGCCGCGCAGCAGCTGGTGGACCTGCTGGTCTGTTCGGTGCAGGCCGATGCGCGCGTGCTGTCCTCCAGCGATTCGGCGGTGCGCGCCGCGCACCTGTGCCGCATCGAGGACTACGCGCGCCGCCACCTGGGCGACCGCGACCTGACGCCGGAACGCACCGCGCAGGCCTGCGGCATCTCCACGCGCTACCTGCACGCGCTGTACCGCGACGCGGGCCAGACCTTTGTCCAGTGGCTGCACGAGCAGCGCCTGGGCCGCGCCGAGCAGGCGCTGCGCGGCGCGCCCGTATCCGTGGCCAGCGTCGCGCATCAATGGGGCTTTGCCGACCAGTCGCATTTCTCGCGGCTGTTCAAGCGCCGCTATGGACACACGCCGGGGCAAGCGCGCCGCCGCATGGATTGATACGAAGCGCGGCCGGTGTGACCGACCACGCATCGTCGCCCTGATCTAGCCGGCCGCAGCCACCCGGCCCGCCGCGCCGGCGCACAACCGGTACACCA
The DNA here is from genome assembly GCF_043119405.1 of Achromobacter sp. 413638. Classification (NCBI taxonomy): domain Bacteria; kingdom Pseudomonadati; phylum Pseudomonadota; class Betaproteobacteria; order Burkholderiales; family Alcaligenaceae; genus Achromobacter; species Achromobacter sp. 413638. Next base: position 29,326 of record NZ_JBICCO010000044.1, on the reverse strand, counting down.
GCGCCGACACCACGAAGCTGGCCGGCGCGGCCAGCGTGGCCGCGAAGCCCGCCGTGTGCATCAGGGCCAGTCCGCAGATCGCGCCAGCGAACCAGCCCGTCAGGCCCGCCCGATTGAACGCCGCGCCGCCGGACGACACGGTCCCGTCATCGCCCGACAGGATGTGCACCAGCGCCACCGCGACCCAGGACACGACGAAGATGCCCTGGTAGGCCAGCGCCTGCAGCAGATACGAGAACACGTCCAGCAGCATCAGCGCGTAGGTCACCGCGCCCACCGCCACGGCCCAGGCGGCCTTGGGCCAGCGCATGCCGGAAAAGCGCGCGAAGAAGGCCTGCATGTTGATGGTGGCCAGGTAGTAGTTGGCGGTATTGATGCGGGTCTGCGTGATCCAGACGAACAGCAGGCCGCCCAATCCCATGAGCTTGAGCAGGGCCAGCACCACCGACACTTCCGACAACGCCGCATCGCTGGGAATCGCGCTGACCAGGTAGATGCCGGCCACGCCGTTGAGCAGGAAGGTCACCAGGTAGAACGGCATGCCGAAATTGAAACGGCTGTGATACGCCTGATCCTCGCGCTTGCCGAAACGCGCATAGTCGAAAGTGAACATCATCAGGATCCACACGCCCATGTAGTACACGAACGCATCCCACCAGCCGCCCGCCACCGGGCCGCCAGCAGGTCCGAAGGACAGCCAGGCGTCGCTGTAGCCGTATTCGCGCGTGGCCATTACCACGGCCAGCAGCAGGCCCAGCAGATAGAAGGGCAGCAGCACGCCGTTGAACTTGTCTAGCCAACGCTGCACGCTGCCGAAGATCAGCAGCACGCTGTAGATCACCACCGCCAGCGCCACCAGCCAGTACGGCACGGCGGGATAAAGGTGGTGCGCCGCCACGGCGATGACGGCGCCTTCGAACACCGCGTAGTAGATGGCGGTGGCGAAGAAGATCAGCGTGGCCAGCGCCGCGCCGGACGTTCCGAACAGCTTGCGCGAGAACAGCGCCACCGACAGGCCGGTGCGGATCGCGTAGCGGCTGATGATGCCGTTGACGATGCCATAGCAGACCACCGACAGCGCCATGCCGATGATGGCGTTGCGCGCGCCGTACTTCAGCGCCAGCGTCGCCCCCACGACGATATAGAACATCGCGCTGCACACGGCCCACCATGCCATGGTGAGCGAGTAGCGCGGCATGCGGTCGGCATCGGCGACGGCATGCAGGGAATTGTCCGTCTCGTCGGACGGTTTGTTGCGGACCAGGTTGGCCATGATCGATCTCCCGGCGGGAATCAGTGCTGCGATGAATGAAGCGACGGATACTGCGTGCCTTGCGGCGTGCTTTGCTGCGGTTCAACTGCAACGGACGCGCCGACGCGCGCAACCCGTGCTGCGGGCTGCGGCGTGGAACGTGAAAGAAAGCGGGGAAAACGCGCCGCTCAGGGCGCGGTCGAGGATGCCGGCGTCTTAACCGCTGAGCGCCTGCCGCAAACGGTCGTAGCGGGCGTGGTGCTCACGCCTGGCGGCCAGCGCCTGCTCCAGCGTCACCTTTTCGAAGCGCGCGCTCTGGTTGGGCTGCATCTGTCCGACCTTGTCCATGTCGGCGCTGATGACCGTGCCGATCATGGCGTAACCGCCGCCGGACACCGCGTCGCGGTGCAGGATGATGGGCTCCACGCCGGCCGGCACCTGGATCGAGCCGATGGGATAGCAGGCGTCGACGATGTTGGACGGATCCGCGCCCGCGCCGAAGGGCTGTTCGCGCTCGCGAAAACGCAGCGCGCGGCCCTGCTTGTAGCGGTAGCCGATGCGGTCGGCCTCGGACGTGACGGTCCAGGCGTCCTGGTAGAACGTGGCGGCCGATTCCGGTTCCAGCCGATGGTCGTACAGGCCCGGCAATACGCGCAGCGTCTGCGTCTTGGGACAGTGCGCCGCCAGGTCCAGGGGCAATTCGCGCCCGGCGCGCGCGCGCGGCGAGGGTTGGCCAATGGCCAGCTTGTCGCCGGCCTTGAGCCGGCGGCCCTCGTGCCCGCCGATGGCGCCCAGCGTATAGGTCGAACGGCTGCCCAGCACCACCGGCACGTCGATGCCGCCGGCCACGGCCAGGCAGGCGCGCGCGCCCGCCGAGACGAACTCGAACGACAGGCGGCTGCCGGCGGGCACGGCCAGCGCCATGTTGCAGGGCATGGGCTTGCCATCGATCTTCGGCGCCATGGTGGCGCCGGTCACGGCGATCAGCGCGGCGCGGTGGAACAGCAATTCCGGGCCGAGCAGCGTGCATTCGAGCACCGCCGCGTCCTCGGCATTGCCCACCAGCAGGTTGGCCGCCGCCAGCGCGTACTGGTCCAGCGCGCCCGACGGCGGAATGCCCAGGTGGTAGTAGCCCTGGCGGCCCTTGTCCTGCACCGAGGTGGCCAGTCCGGGCTTGAGGACTTCGATGTGGGAAGCGTCAGCCATGTAGCGTCTCCAGCAGGCGGGCGTTGCACAATTGCGGCGCCCGCAGGAATTCCGCGAGCGAGAAGGACACGGGACGGATGCGCAGCGCGAAGCTGCCGTCCTCGACCTGGGCCTCGGCCCGGTCGTATTCCTCGCGATTGATGGGCTTGAACTTGACGATGTCGCCGGGCCGGAAGAACACCATCGAATCGCGCAGATGCGCCAGGCGCTGGCCCGGCTCGAAGATCGGCGCGGGCGTCACGCCGAACATCTGATAGCCGCCGGCGCCGCGCACGGAATAGATGCAGCCGAAGCAACCGCCATGTCCCACCGTGTGCCTGGGCGTGTCGGTGCGCGGCCGCAGGTACTTCGGCACCTGCAGCTGGCGCTCGCGCTCGACCATCTGGAACATGAAGGGCAGGCCGGCCACGAAACCCACCATGGACACGAACCAGGGCGAGCCGGCATGCGCGTCGATGAAGGCCTGCACCGACGCAAAGCCGTTGATGCGCGCGGCGTATTCCAGGTCGGTGGATGCCGGGTCCTGATGCCGCTCGCGAAAGCGCATCAGCGTCTCGTGCGTCCACGGGTCGTTGTAGTAGACCGGGATTTCGATGATGCGCGTGTCCAGGCTGAGGTTGGCCATGTCGATGCCGTCCTCCAGCTCGCGCAGCAGGGCCAGCAACGCGTCGGGCGCGATGCGATCGGGGTCGTAGCGCACCTGATAGGACGCGTTGGCCGGGCAGATCTCGGTCACGCCGTCGACCGCGCGCTCGCGCAGCGCGCGGGTGATGGCCATGCCCTTGAAGAAGGATTCCAGCGACATGTCCTCGCTGATCTCGGCGAAGATGAATTCGTCGCCGCCATGGGTGTAGCGCACGCTCATCGCTGCTCCTCCCGCTCCGCCCGCATCCAGGCTTCCAGCCAGTTCGTGTGGTAGTTGCCCGCCGCCACCTCGGGATCTTGCGCCAGCGCGCGGTGCAGCGCCAGCGTGGAATGCACGCCGTCCAGCTCGACCTCATCCAGCGCCCGCGACAGCCGGGCCAACGCCGCGCCACGGTCTTCGTCCCAGACAATGAGCTTGGCCAGCAGCGAATCGTAGTAGGGCGATACCGTGCAGCCCGGATACAGCATGGAATCCACGCGCACGCCCGGCCCGCCCGGCCAGCGCAGCTGATCGACGCGGCCCGGGCTGGGCGCGAAATTGCGCTGCGGATCCTCCGCATTGAGCCGGCATTCGATGGCCGCGCCGCGCAGCGAGATATCCTGCTGGCGCCAGCGCAGCGGCTCGCCATCGGCGATGCGCAGCATCTCGCGCACCAGGTCCACGCCGGTCACGGCCTCGGTGATGGGATGCTCGACCTGGATGCGCGTGTTCATCTCGATGAAATAGAAATCGTGCGCGCCACGGCTGTCGTCGTACAGGAACTCCAGCGTGCCGGCGCCGCGATAGCCCACCGAGCGCGCCAGCTGCGCCGCCGATTCGCACAGGCGCTGGCGCGTGGCGGCGTCCAGCGCGGGCGAGGGCGCTTCCTCGAACACCTTCTGGCGACGCCGCTGCAACGAGCATTCGCGTTCATAAAGATGGATGGCGTTCTTGCCGTCGCCCAGCACCTGCACTTCGATGTGCCGCGCGCGCGGCAGGTAGCGTTCCAGGTAGACGCCGCCATAGCCGAACGCCGCCTGCGCCTCGGCCTGGGCCTGCGGCATCTGCGCGCGCAGCTCGGCCTCGTCCTGCACCACGCGGATGCCGCGCCCGCCGCCGCCGGCCGCCGCCTTGATCATCAGGGGATAGCCCATGCCGCCCGCATGCGTCAGCGCTTCATCGAGCGAGGACACCACGCCTGCGCTGCCGGGCACGGTCGGCACGCCGGCCGCCAGGGCGCAGGCGCGCGCGGCGGCCTTGTCGCCCATTTTCCGTATGGTCTCCGCATCCGGGCCGACGAAGATCAGGCCCGCGTCGCTGACGGCCTGCGCGAAGGCGGCGTTCTCCGAAAGAAAGCCGTAGCCGGGATGCACGGCCTGGACGCCGGTTTCGCGCGCGGCCTTCAACACGGCGTCCACGTTCAGGTAGCTGCGCGTGGCGTGGGCCGGGCCGATGTGCACGGCCTCGTCCGCCATGCGCGTGGCCAGCGCGTCGCGGTCCGCGTCGCTATAGACCGCCACGCTGCGCATGCCGAGTTCGCGGGCGGCGCGAATCACGCGCAAAGCGATCTCGCCTCGGTTGGCCACCAGCAGCTTGTGAATGCGGCGCGGGCGGTAGGAAGAGTCAATCACGGACATGGAACGCTCACTCCTTGATGCGCAGCAGCGGCTGGCCGATATCCACCGGGTCGCCGTCTTCGGCCAGGAAAGCCTCGACCACCCCGGCGACCGGCGTTTCCACCTGGATGAACTGCTTCATGACCTCGACGATGCCGATCACGTCGCCCGCCGCGACCGTCGCGCCGGGCTCGACGAACGGCGGCGCGTCGGGGCTGGGCCGGCGATAGAAAGTGCCGGGCAAGGGGCTGGGGATTTCCTGTGACGACATGGTTTTCTCCTTGGAATGTTCGTATGGGTTGCAAGCGCGCGCGGGTTCAGGGTCCGGTGATGCTGGGCGGCGCGACATGGATGCCGGCCCCGTCCAGCGCCGCGCGCGTGGCGCGCACCAGCGCCAGCGCGCCCGGCGTATCGCTGTGGATGCACACGGAATCGAAATCGATGGCGATGTCCTGGCCGTCGACGGTGCGGACCTTGCCGTCGACGCAGGCGCGCAGCACCTTGGCGGCGACCTTGTCCGGGTCCAGCGGCTGTGGGCGGCGGGTGAAGACGATGGAGCCGCTGGCGTCGTAGTCGCGATCGGCATAGAACTCGCGCACCACGGGCTGGCTCAGTTCGCGCGCGATGCGGCAGGTCACCGAGTTTTCCATGCAGTACAGGGCCAGCGTCGGCTCCAGTTCACGCAGCGTCTCGACCAGCCGGCGCGACAGCGCCTCGTCGCGCGCGGCCAGCATGTACAGCGCGCCATGCGGTTTCACGTGCTGCAGCCGCAGCCCGTGCAGGCGGGCGAATTCGCGCAACGCCCCCAGCTGATAGACGATGTCGTGGACCAGGGCGTCGGCGCTTTCGCGTAGATCGCGGCGGCCGAAGCCGACCAGGTCGCGAAAACCGGGATGGGCGCCGATGCAGACGCCATGCTCGCGCGCCAGCAGCACGGTGCGGTTCATGATGTTGGGATCGCCGGCATGAAAGCCGGTGGCGATGTTGGCCGAGCTGATCAGCGGCATGATGGCGTCGTCCACGCCGTCTCCGATGGTCCATGGGCCGAATCCTTCGCCCATGTCGGAATTCAGGTCGATGCTCCGCTTGCGCATTGTGGGATGTCTCCGTCTTGTTGCGGGCCGCGTGTGGCGCGGCGCTTGACGTGAACAGTAGCCAAGGCGGACGGGGATAAAAAGTTCTTTTTATTGATCGTTCAGTATCTGAAATTCAGATACGACGCAGTTACGACGAAGCGCATCAATTTGGCCTTTCTCTATGAAAACCAAGGGAAATCCCTAGATTTTGATTTCTGGTTCCCACCAGAATTAATAGATATTCTGCGTTCTGAATATCGATTAATCAGATAGCACTCGCCATGTCGATCACGCTGCGCCAGCTCAAGTACTTCGTCGCCGCGGCCGAACTGGGCCAGATTTCGCAAGCGGCGATCCAGCTGGCGATCTCCCAGTCCGCCGTCACCAGCGCCATCCGCGAGCTGGAGGAAACCGTGGGCGCGGCGCTGTTCGAACGCAGCGCCCACGGCGTGACGCTGACGCACAGCGGCCGCGGCTTTCTCAATCATGCGTACAACATCCTGTCCTCGGTCGACGAGGCGCTGCGCATGCCCAGCGCGGCCGAGGATGTGTCGGGCCGCCTGCTGTTGGCCGCGTCCTATACCGTCATCGGTTATTTTCTGCCGTATCACCTGCAGCGGCTGTCGCAGCAGTATCCGCAGCTGGACATCCAGCTGCACGAGCTGAACCGCAGCGCCATCGAGGAAGGCTTGATCGCCAACCGCTACGACATGGCGGTGCTGCTGACGTCCAATGTGGCCAACCCGGACCTGGCGGTCGAGCATTTCTTCGGTTCGCCCCGGCGGCTATGGCTGCCGGCCCGGCATCCCTTGCTGGAGCGCGATACCGTCACGCTGGAAGACGTGGCGCGCGAGCCTTTCATCATGTTGACGGTGGACGAAGCGGCCTATACAGCACTGCGCTACTGGAACGAAACGCCGTTCAAGCCGGACGTGCGGCTGCGCACCTCGTCGGTCGAGGCCGTGCGCAGCATGGTGGCCAACGGCAGCGGCGTGACGGTGCTGTCGGACATGGTTTACCGGCCCTGGTCGCTGGAAGGGCGGCGCATCGAGACGATCCAGCTCAAGGATCCGATTCCGCCGATGAACGTGGGACTGGCCTGGCGCAAGGGCGCGGAGATATCGCCGGCGATGCGGGCGGTGCGCGAGTATTTCCGGCATGTCTATACGGCGCAGCGGGTAGGCCAGGCTTGATTATGAGCAATAGCTCATATTTAAAGAGCATGCCACTCAGGAAGATCGCCCACTCACATCCCGGCCCCCGCCGAATCTTGCACGCGCCAACCGGTTGCTCGCCAGCGACTTCGAATACACGGATGCCGGCCGTATCCGCTGCGCCAGGGCATACCCCGTGATGCAGGCCAGCATCAGCGGCAGCATCACCTCATAGCTCAGCGTCATCTCGAAAATCATCAGGATGGACATGAGCGGCGCATAAGTCGTGGCGGCCAGCATCGCCCCCATGCCGACCACGGCATAACTGGCGGGCGTGGACACCGCGCCCGGCGGCAGCAGGGCCTGCAGGCCCATGCCATAAAGCGAACCCAGCGCCGCGCCGACGAACAGGGTAGGCGTGAACACGCCGCCGACCGCGCCCGAACCGGCGCTGGCGGCCGTGGCGATGATCTTCAACAGCAGAATAGCGGCGACCGCCGACCAGGCCCATTGCGTATGCAGCATGCTGTTGACCACGCTGTAGCCATTGCCCCAGACCTCGGCCTTGTACAGCGACAACGCGCCGACGATCAGGCCGCCCAGGGCCATGCGGGTCCACAACGGCGCGGGCAGGCGGCCGAAACCGGCGCGCGACAGGTCGAGCAGGCGCAGGAACTGCGGCGCCAGCAAGCCGGCCAACAGGCCCAGTCCCAGATAGCTGGCCACTTCCCAGCCGGACACGAAGTCGAAGGGCGGCATGTGGAATACCGCGTCGTAGTGCAGGATCTGCCGCGTCACGATATTGGCCACGACCGAGGCCACCACCAGCGGCACCAGCGTGGCAGAGGAAATCACGCCGTAGACGATCTCGGAAATGAACAGGGCGCCGGCGATGGGCGCGTTATAGGCGGCGGTGATGCCGGCCGTCGCGCCGCAAGCCACCAGCAGGCGCAATTGCCGTGGCGGCAGGATCAGAAAGCGGCCGCTCAATGAGGACAGCATCGCGGCCAGCTGCACCATGGGCCCTTCGCGCCCGATGGAAGCGCCGGATCCGATGGAAAACAGCGAGGACACACTGCGCGCCACGGTCTGGCGAAAGCCGATCACCCCGCGCCCGACGGCGATGGCTTCCATGTAATCGGCCGCGCCGCGTCTGGGCAGCCAGCGCGAGGCCAGTTGCAGAACCAGGCCGGCCAACGCGCCACCGGCCGCCGGCAACAGCAGCCGCTGCCAGGACTCCAGGCCGCGCGCCAGATGGACCATGCCATGCGGCGTGTCCTCTCCGCCCAGCACCACCTGTATCCAGGAAAGCAGCTCGCGAAACACCACGGTGGCCAGCGCGCCCAGCAGTCCCATCAAGGCGGCTGTGAACAAGGTGTAGGGCAGGTTTTCGGCCACCAATTGGCCACGCAACGCCCCGGCCCAGCGGAATTTTCCGATTCGAATTTCTTTTGCCATGGCCGGAATTCTACGGCGGCAGCTGCTCACTTTTTGTTCAGCGGACCGTCAACCGAACGCGCGCATGGGGCCTGGAATGCCTGCCCGCGAACGTGCCTCACAGGGCTTTCTGGAGGCTTCCAGGGGGTGAAAAACAGGATGGGCAAAGCGGGTTTTTCAGGGGTAAAAATGGCGATCCGGAGCCTGTCCGGCAAGAATCAGCCTGTGGATAACTACTGGGGCGCGTTGTTGTGCACATGTTGTGGAGGCAAGTTGAACAAGCGGGGGTTTTGGCGGGGTCGCCAAATCTTGTCCAACTTCGACTTTTTTCCCACACAGAGTTCTTGCACAGCCAAAAACCGTCGCAAGGCTATGAAAAAAAACAGGTTTCCAAGGTTAAGGTAGTTATCCACAGGCCTTATTAATCATTAGTCTTTATATAAAGAGAACTACAGGGAAAAGACAAACATGCTCTCTCTCACCTCCCAGCCACGCCCCCCCGGACTTCGTCCATGCGCATCCTTCTGATAGAAGACGAAGCTGAACTTGCCCGCTGGTTGGCACGCAGCCTGGCCCGTCACGCGGGTTTCGTTGTGGAATGGGCAGATGACGGGCTGGTTGCCGAACGGCGTTTGGCAATGGAAGAATTCGACGCGGTCGTGCTCGACCTGGGATTGCCGGGCATGGATGGCCATTCCTTGCTGGCCAGGATGCGCGCGCGCGACGATCGAACGCCGGTGCTGGTCCTCACTGCGCGCGACTCACTCGCCGAAAAAATCGGCACGCTGCATGAAGGCGCCGATGATTTCCTGCCAAAACCCTTTGTTGTGGAAGAGTTGGAAGCGCGTTTGATCGCGCTGATCCGGCGCAGCCGAGGGCGAGAACGTCCGCGGCACATCCTGGGAAACCTGGTTTTCGATACCGCGACACAGAAATTCACGGTCCACGGACAGCCCCTGCAGTTATCCCCACGTGAACACGCGGTGCTGCGCACGCTGATCCAGAAAAGTGGCGAACCAATCAACAAGCAACAGATCCTGGACCGGATCCTGACCGACGATGCGGACATCAACCTGGAAGCGATCGAAGTGCTGGTCCACCGCTTGCGCAAGAAATTAGCGGATACCGATGTGCAGATCGTGACTATGCGCGGCATGGGCTACTGCCTGGAGAACGCTGTTGACAACCCGTAGTACGGAAAAAATCGGCGCGAAAAACAGCCTGCCGGCACAGGGCAGGCGCCCCCGGACGCTGAAAACACAGTTGCTCTGGTGGCTGATTCCGACGCTGGTCCTGGTGATGATCGCCGCGCTGTGGCTGTCGAACCACCAGCTGCGCAACTAGGTCGACATGGCCTATGACCGCTCGCTCGCCGGCGCGCTGCGCGCGATCGACCACAACATATCCACAGCCAGCGGTGGATTAGCCATGGAGCAGCCATACCTGATGCTGGAATTCTTCGAGCTGACGGCCAATGGCAGCGTGTTCTACCGGGTAGCCACCGAGGACGGGCTGGCCGAGATCGGTCATCCGGACCTGCCCATGCCCGACCCGCCGCTGGAATCTGGCGAACCGCAGTTTTTCTATGCCGACTACCTGGGCACGCCGGTGCGAGTCGCGGCGCTGGCCCGTCCGATGGATCCGCCGCTGTATGCAAATAAAGGGGGACGTATAATCGTGCAGGTCGCGGAAGGCCTGGGCACCCGCCAGGAATTTCTGCACCGGGTGCTGTTGCGCTCGGTGGAACGCGACCTGGCGGTGATCGTCATAAGCGTCCTGGTGGTCATCCTGGGGGTTTTCATGGCCCTGAGGCCCCTGGAACGGCTGCGCCAGGATGTGGAAAGGCGGTCCTCGGACGATTTAAGCCCCGTAGACGCATCGGACATGCCAGGTGAGGTCCTACCCCTGGTCAGCGCCATAAACCTCCACATGGCCCGTTTTGCGGCTCAGGCGAGGGTGCAAAGCCAGTTCCTGGACGACGCCTCGCACCAATTGCGCACGCCTTTGTCGGTTTTGCGGACCCAGACGGCCTATGCCTTGCGCGAAACAGACCCCCAGGAGGTCCGTACAGCCCTTCTGGCGATGCAGGAAGGCTTGGACAGGGCCGTGCGTACCACCAACCAGATGCTGGCCCTGGCGCGCGCTAAAGACGCCTCCCTGGCCGAAGGCGGGTTCGCGCCCGAGCCGGTCGACCTGGTCGACACGGCGGACGCCGTCATCCGCGCCCTGCTGCCGGCGGCCCGTACCCGCCAGCTGGACGTGGGCATGGACACGCCGTCCGGACCGGTCAAGGTGCCGGCGGCCGACTGGCTGCTGCGGGAGGCGGTCAGCAACCTGGTGGACAACGCCATCCGTTACAGCCCGCAGGGCGGGGATCTGACGGTCCGGGTGCTGGTCGGGGACGGGACGGCCTGGCTGGTGGTGGAGGACAGCGGCCCGGGCATGTCGGCCGAGGACATCGCCCGCGCCTGCGTGCGTTTCCGCCGGGGAGCGGCGGGCAGGAACAAGCCGGGCGCCGGCCTGGGCCTGGCCATCGTCGGCACCATCGCCGAGATCCTGGGCGCGAAGCTGGTTCTGGAGAACCGGACGCCGCAGCCCGGCTTGCGCGCGGCGCTGGTGTTTACCCTGGAAAACACCGCGGATGCTGCGCTGCATCACGAAAATCACAGAATTTGAAAGGTGTTGGAAAGGTTCGATTTTGTACGGTTGCGTCCGCGGGGCCAGCAGAGCCGCGCATGGGACGGCCTGCAAGGCGGGCATCGGATCCAGACCTATAAATTTCGGAGACGCAACAATGCAGACCAGTTTGAAGCTGCGCCTGGCCGCCGCCACGGCGGTGGGCGCCCTGACCCTGTCGCTGGGCGCCGCCCAGGCCGCCGCCGAACCCCGCCGTCCGGAGTGCATCGCCCCCGCCCAGCCCGGCGGCGGCTTCGACCTGACCTGCCGCCTGGCCACCGAGGGCCTGAAGCAGAGCGGGGCGCTCAAGACAGCCATGCGCATCGTCTACATGCCGGGCGGCATCGGCGCCGTGGCCTACAACAACATCGTGGCCCAGCATCCGAACGAGCCGGGCACCATCGTGGCCTTCTCCGGCGGTTCGCTGCTGAATCTGGCGCAGGGCAAGTTCGGCAAGTACAACGTCGACAACGTGCGCTGGCTGGCCGGCATCGGCACCGACTACGGCGTGGCCGTGGTGCGCAACGATTCGCCGTACACCGACCTGAAGGGCCTGATGGAGGCCTTCAAGCAGGATCCGACCAGGATCGTGCTGGGCGCCGGCGGCACCGTCGGCAGCCAGGATTGGATGAAGGCCGCGCTGACCGCCAAGGCGGCGGGCGTGGACTTCAAGAAGATGCGCTTCGTGGCCTTCGAAGGCGGCGGCGAGGCCGTGACTGCGTTGCGCGGGGGCCATATCCAGGCCTACATGGGCGACGCGGCCGAAGCCTTCACCATGCTCGAGGGCGGCGCTCCCATCCGCGTGCTGGCCGTGTTCAATGACCAGCGCCTGCCGGGCAAGCTGAACACCGTGCCCACCGCGCGCGAGCAGGGCTATGACATCGTCTGGCCCATCATCCGCGGCTTCTACGTGGGGCCGAAGGTGTCCGACAGCGACTATGAGTTCTGGGTCCAGGCGTTCAACAAGGCCACCGGCACGCCGGAATTCGCGAAGCTGCGCGAGCAGCAGGGCCTGTTTCCCTTCAGCAAGACCGGCGCCGAGCTGGACGCCTACGTGAAGCAGCAGGTGAAGCAGTACGGCGAACTGGCCGAGAGTTTCGGCCTGGTCAAGAAGTGATCTAGGCCGCCGGCCTTCATCCCAACCCGAGCGCTGCGTGGCAGCCCGCCCGCGGTTCATTCGCGGGCGGCGGGACGAGGCTACGCCGCGTTCCGGCCATCACGGAAAGACATCACCATGAACGATCGAACCCTGGGCATCGCGGCGCTTGCGCTGGCGGCCTTCATGACCTGGGCGGGATGGGACATCGAGGCGCCGTTCGCCTACGAGCCCGTCGGCCCGCGTGCCTTCCCGCTGCTGCTGGCGCTGATCATCGGCCTGTGCGGCCTGCGGCTGGCCATCAAGGGTGGCAACCCGGTGCAGGCCAACGCGCCCGGCGCCAACGGGCGCATCGCGCTGATGGTGCTGTTCTGCGCGGGCTACGCCTTCCTGTTCCAGTGGCTGGGCTTCATCGTCGCGACCGCGTTGATGACGGTGGCGGTGGGCCGGCTGTTCGGCGGCGGCTGGGGCAAGTGCGCCATCGGCGGCGTGGTCATGAGCGTCTTCTTTTTCGTGTTGTTCGACAAGGTGCTGGACGTGGTCCTGCCCGGCGGACTGCTGGAGAACCTGATATGAGCGGCATCCTCGATCATCTTTCCATCGGCTTTGGCGTCGCGTTCTCGCTGACCAACCTGCTGGTCGCGGCCATCGGCTCGTTCTTCGGCACGCTGGTGGGCGTGTTGCCGGGATTGGGCCCGATCAACGGCGTGGCGATGTTGATTCCGATCGCCTTCGCCATGAACCTGCCGCCCGAGACGGCGCTGATCCTGCTGGCGGCCGTATACGTGGGCGCCGAGTACGGCGGGCGCATCACGTCCATCCTGCTGAACGTGCCGGGCGAAGCCAGCGCCATCATGACCACGCTGGACGGCTATCCGCTGGCGCGCCAGGGCCTGGCCAACGTGGCGCTGTCGCTGTCGGCCTGGTCGGCGTTCTTCGGCGCCATCGTGTCGGTGGTGGGCATCATCCTGCTCGCGCCGCTGCTGGCCAAATGGGCGCTGGCCTTCGGTCCGGCTGAATACTTCGTATTGATGATCTTTGCGTTCTGCTGCCTGACCAGCCTGCTGGGCAAGCAGCCCGTCAAGGGCGTGCTGGCGGCGATGATCGGGTTGTCGATTTCGGTGGTCGGCGTGGACGCGAACTCAGGCGTATACCGCTATACCTTCGACCTGGTGCACCTGTCCGACGGCATCGAGTTCGTGGTGGTGGTGATCGCCCTGTTCGCGGTCAGCGAGATGCTGGAAATGCTGGAGAAGGTCATGGCCGGGCACAGCGTCGAGGTCAAGCCCAGCGGCCGCAAGCTGTTCAATCTGAAAGAGCTGGCGTTCACGTGGTGGAGCGTGGTGCGCAGCGCCTTCGTCGGCTTCGGCGTGGGCGTGCTGCCGGGGGCGGGCGCCAGCGTGGCCGCGGCCGTGGCCTATTCGCAGGAAAAGCGCATCATCGAAGGCAAGGATCCGGACGCCAAGTTCGGCAAGGGCGACATGCGCGGCCTGGTCGCGCCCGAGGCGGCGGCCACGGCTTCGGCGGTGGGTTCCTTCGTGCCGATGCTGACGCTGGGCGTGCCGGGCTCGGGCACGACGGCGGTGATGATGGGGGCGCTGACGCTCTACAACATCACGCCGGGGCCTGTGCTGTTCGATTCCAAGCCCGAGCTGGTCTGGGGCCTGATCGCCTCGCTGTTCGTGGCCAACGTGCTGCTGTTCATCATGAACGTACCGATGGTGCGGCTGTTCTCCAAGGTGCTGTCGGTGCCGGGTTGGCTGATGGTGCCGGGCATTCTCTGCATCAGCTATATCGGCGTGTATGCGATCAACGCCGGCACGTTCGACCTGTTGCTGGTGGCCGGTATCGGCACGCTGGGCTACTTCCTGCGCAAGTTCGGCCTGCCGATGGCGCCGCTGGTGCTGGGCGTGGTGCTGGGCAACATGATGGAGCAAAACCTGCGGCGCGCCTTGTCCATCACCGACGGCAATGTGTCGGTGCTGTTTCATAGCCCGGTCGCCATCAGCTTGTGGGTGGCCGCCGGCGCCGTGGTTGTGGTGCCGCAGCTCATGCGCCGCCTGCGCGCGCAGAAGAAGGTTGTCGTCGGGCCGGCATGACCGGACGCCCCAGCGGGCCGCGCACCGGCAGGCGCGGCGCCGCGGGGTGCCTCTGCCGGTTCTTGGACAGGGCGCCTTGCGGCGCCCTTTTTTTATGCGCGAATTCTCGCTGGGTTTGCTTGCGAAACCTTAATAGCGAGTATTTGCTCGTATTGGTGGAAATGAAAAGAGCGCGCCAAATGGCGCGCTCTTTCAGGCTGCTGCAGCGTTTGGACTACACCGAGGCAAGCCGCTCCAGCGCGGCATCCAGCGTCGCGTCCTTCTTGGCGAAGCAGAAGCGCACGATGCGGTGATTGGATTCCGGCGCGTCGGGTTGGCGGTAGAAGGCCGACACGGGAATCACGGTGACGCCGTGGTTCACGGTCAGGTCGCGCGCGAAGTCGGCTTCGGCCTGCTTGGAGATATCGCTGTAGTCGGCCAGCAGGAAGAACGTGCCGGGGCTGGGCAGGGGGCGGAAGCGCGTCTTGGCCAGGCCTTTGGACAGGCGGTCGCGCTTGGCCTGGTAGAAGGCCGGCAGGTCCAGGTAAGGCTTGGGATCGCGCATGAATTCGGCCAGCGCGTACTGCATGGGTGACGGCACGGTGAACACCATGAACTGGTGCACCTTGCGCAGTTCGGCGCTGAGCTGGCGCGGCGCGCAGCAGTAGCCGATCTTCCAGCCGGTGGTGTGATAGGTCTTGCCGAAGGAAGAGATGACGAAGGCATGCTCGGCCAGCAGCGGACGGCGCGCGACGCTGGCATGAGGCTTGCCGTCGAACACGATATGTTCGTAGACCTCGTCCGACAGCAGCAGTACGCCGGTGTCGCGCACGATGGCTTCCAGCGCGTCCAGGTCGCTGTCGTCGAGCACGGCGCCGGTGGGGTTGTGCGGGAAGTTCAGCATCAGCAGGCGCGTCTTGGACGTGATGGCGTCGCGCACGCGCTGCCAGTCGATGCGGTAGTAGGGATCGTCGGCCGTGGGTGCGCGCAGCGGCACGGGCACGGCGGTGCCACCGGCCAGGCGGATCGCGGGCAGGTACGAGTCGTAGCAGGGCTCGATGACGACGACCTCGTCGCCGCTGCCGACGGCGGCCAGCACGGTGGCCATCAGCGCCTCGGTGGCGCCGCTGGTGACGGTGATCTCGGTCTCGGGATCGTAGGCGTGGCCGTACAGCTCGCGCGCCTTGGCGGCGATGGCTTCACGCAGCGGCGCGACGCCGGGCATGTAGGGGTATTGATTGTGGCCGTCGGCCATGGCCTTGGATACCAACGCGCACAGCGCCGGGTCGGGATCGAAATCGGGAAAGCCCTGGCCGAGGTTGATGGCCTTGTGCTCGATGGCCAACCGGCTCATCACGGTGAAGATGGTGGTGCCGACGTCGGGCAGTTTGGATCGGATCATGGTTGACGCAATAGTGGACGCGATAGGGCGATGAGAGTTTCCGTAAGTATCCCACTAACTCATAATCTGGTTTTCCGATGAGCATATGCGTGGACGGGATGAAGGGCGGCAAAGTGGGGGGGCGGGTAGCGGCAGGCCTGGTGCTTGCGTTGGCCGGAGCGCTGGTGGCGGTATGGGCCCACATGCCCTTGCCATGGATGCTGGGCGCGCTGCTGGTCACGGCGGCCACGCGCATCGCGGGCTTGCGCACAGCCTGTCCACGGCCGGCGCGCAATGCCGGGCAGTGGGTCATTGGCACATCGCTGGGCTTGTACTTCACACCGCAGGTCGTCGAGCATATCGGCAACAACGCGGGGCCTATCATCGCGGGCATGTTGTTCGCGCTGGGACTGTCCTTCATTGGTACGGCGATTTTGCGCCGATATACGGACGCGGATTTCAAGACGGCCTGGTTCTCGTCGGCGATCGGTGGCGCCAGCGAAATGGCGAACCTGGCAGAGCGCTACGGCGCGCGCATCGATCGCGTGGCCACGGCGCACAGCGTGCGCGTGCTGCTGGTGGTGGTGACGGTGCCCTTCATCTTTCAGGGGTGGGGCGTGGCGGGGTTGGATCCGACCGTGCCGGGGCCGCGCGTGGTGCATTGGCCCGGGCTGGCGGCGCTGGTGGCGTTGACCTGCATGGGCGGGCTGCTGTTCATGAGGCTGAGGCTACCCAATCCCTGGGTGCTGGGATCGATGTCGGTGGCGATGACGCTGACCCTGTCCGGCATGGAATTGTCGGCGCTGCCCGACTATGTGCCGAAGATCGGGCAGCTGTTCATTGGCTGGTCCCTGGGGGACCGCTATCGTCCGGACTTCTTTCGCGCCGCGCCGCGTTTCATCGCGGCCGTGGCCGTGTTTACGCTGGTCGCATTGGCGCTGGCGTTCGGGCTGGGCGCATTGCTGTCGCTATGGTCCGCCGCGCCGGTGCCCACGTTGATACTGGGTACGACGCCGGGCGGAATCGCCGAGATGGCGATCACGGCAAAGGTGCTGCAACTGGGGGTTCCGGTGGTGACGGCGTTCCATGTGACGCGCATGGTGTTCGTGGTGCTGGTGACCGGACCGATGTACAACTTTCTGGCGCGCAGGCAGCGGGAGTCCGCATAACGGTATTACCCGAAGACGTCCGACGAGTCTGAAAAATGCGACATTCGGGTAAACAACTATATGACTCGGTAATGTGTGGTGGGTATGCTGGTTCCGCAGTTGATTCAAGCAGCGCGCGATCGCGTTCTGTCGTCGTTTGACGAACGTGAACGCAGCAGCAACGCAGGTATCCCTACCGGTCGTTCAGTTGTCACGGCGTCCTTGATTCATTGCAATCTCGTTAATTACAGGACGCTAGGAAAATGGCTCAGAAGGGCAAAGTCAAGTGGTTCAATGCTGACAAGGGTTACGGCTTCATCACGCCGGACGCTGGCGGCACCGATGTTTTCGCACACTTTTCCGCCATCCAAGGCCGCGGTTACCGTAGCCTGAACGAAGGTCAGGAAGTCGAATTCGAAGTCAAGGATGGTCCGAAAGGACCTCAAGCGGCCGAAATTCGCCCGCTCTAAATCGGGAAATCCCAATTTCCCGTCAGCCAGGTTGAATCCTGGCTACAACGCCCCAAGACCTTGCGGTCTGGGGCGTTGTTTCATTTGGGCCTGCCCTTATCGATGTTGATCTCGCGCGACCAGTATTTTCGGGCTTGCCGAGCACAATGTTAGTGAATACTAACTTAACCTGAGTCCTTTGGATAAGTCTGTGGATAATTTTCCCGGACCGGTCTTGGTTTTGTGGGCAATCTTGGATCAATAGGTATTCGGCGGCGCGGTTTTGCACAATTTTGGATATTTGTTTGAATCGCGTGTCTGCCGGGTTCATGTTTCTCATGAAGCTCGCCATATCGTCTTCCACGCAGGGGGATACCTGCTTTTTCCCCAGGAAATTCGGGCTCTTACCGATTATTCAGTGCTTCGACGGCGTATTGGCCGCAAGCTGGCCGACGCGCTCTGGCGCTCTGTTGGGGCAGTTTTTGATGGTCTGACAGACGGTTGTTCACAAAGATATCCCCATCTTGGTTATGCACAGAATCCCCCTTGGTTTACGCCAAAGTGGGGTATCCAGTCTGTGGATAGAAATGGGGATATCGGCCAGCGAGCGGCTATTGATTCCGGTTTGCGCGACTGCTTCAGTGCAGCGGAAAGCCAGGATGCCGTAACACTCTGGTAGCGTTGAGCGGGCTTTGGCCGGGACAGACACGCGTGGGTATTGCCGCCAAAAAAATAGATCAAACGCGGCTAGAGATGTTGTCCACAGCGTTTTCCCGTGGATCAGCCAAAAGGATGAGGGCGGCCGTATCCGGCTGGGCTATATGAATTGTGCGGCCAGGGATTGAGTGCGCGAGCGGGATGTGGTGGCTGAGTGTCTGACGTGCAATTACAACTTTGTGGAAAAGTCGTGGATCGGCCTGACGAGCGGAAGGTGCGGTTGGACAGCAAATTCATCAGCCAGTTCCTGCTGACGATAGTTGTAGGAGTTGTCCACAAAATTCGGGCGCGTGCAATCTTGCCTATCACAGCCATAGACTGCAGCTTATCCACAATGTTCTGCCGCCTTGCTCGTGCTTGGGCAATCGGCGTATCCATTGATTCGAAAGCCTATTTTGCCGTGGCAGGCGAATCAGCAACAGGCGGAGTGCCTACCTAGCATGGCTCATGGATTTATGGGCCGAGTGGGCGGCCTGGGTCCTAGGTTCGGGTTGTCCACTTTTTTGTCCACAGGCCTGGCTAATCTGGGATGAGGATTTCATGTGGATAAGGTGAACTCAGATATTCAGCGTTGTTGTTGGCTTGCTCTTGTTCTCACGTGCGTGTTGGAGAAGGGAAGCTGTGTGGTTTCACATGAAAATGGGTACGGCTGGCGCTGATCTTCGGAAATACGCTGGTGCTGTGGATAAGGCATATCACGATCGGTCGGCCTTTGCCGGTCAGCGATCTGGGTATGAACCAGACTCGGACATTGGTAAGCCCTTATCTGTCGTAGTCGGAATCGGAGTATGGACTGATGGATCGGTCTGCTTAGCGTGATGCAGATGATCGCGAGAATCGATGGTGCGTGGTCGTTGTGTTCAAAGAAGGGCCGATTGTTTTGGGGGTAGGGGATGGGTAGGGCTAGAGAATCGTGATTTTCATTAGATGTTTCACGTGAAACGGGAACAAGGATTGCTCGGGGCGATGTGGGTGCAGCATTAAAAGGAACTGGGGATCTTGGTTTCACGTGGAACATCACGAGCCTTGGACAATCATCAGCGCAGTCCAAGGGAGGTTGTTCCACGTGAAACATGAAACGAATTCCAGCCCTTGCACCCAACACAGGAAAACTGAGCATTAAATGTTCCACGTGGAACATTGAAATCCGCACCGCCGAACATGAACGTTGCATCATTCGAATGATGTTTCACGTGAAACAACAACGGAAGAGCAGTGCTATCTGGTGGGTAGGGATGCGCCGGTCCGTATTTAATGTCGATGGCAGATAGGTATATGTTCCACGTGAAACATTGGAATCTGAGCATGGACATCCCCGTTGTTCAGAGTCAACGCGATAGCATTGCTGACTCTCATGAAGCCCACATCGGTTTGGCGGATACCCATCTACGGATATCAACAGGGCCATCATGTGTTCCACGTGAAACATGAGACTTGGGCAGATGCCGACATATTCAGGCTGGGATGCTTGTATCCCCGTCGCGTTTTCCTCACGTCTTACCGGTGCGACGGCCAATCCAGCCGCAGTAAAGCATGTTTCACGTGAAACATGCCCCCCCTGCATCTATAATGAGCACCGAACGCTCTCTTATCTTCTCCCCCCATCATGGATTACCCCCGCGAATTCGATGTCATCGTTGTCGGTGGCGGTCACGCCGGCACCGAGGCGGCGCTGGCGGCTGCGCGCACCGGCGCACAGACGCTGCTGCTGACCCACAACATCGAGACCCTAGGCCAAATGTCTTGCAATCCCTCCATCGGTGGGATCGGCAAGGGACATCTTGTCAAAGAGGTCGACGCGCTGGGTGGCGCCATGGCCTTGGCGACGGACGAGGCCGGCATTCAGTTCCGCATTCTGAACGGCTCCAAGGGGCCGGCAGTGCGTGCGACGCGAGCCCAGGTTGATCGCGTGCTGTACCGCAAGGCGATCCGTGGTCGCCTGGAAAATCAGTCGAATCTCTGGCTATTCCAGCAGGCAGTCGAGGATTTGATGGTGGAGGGCGACCGCGTCGTGGGCGCCGTAACCCAGGTGGGTCTGAAGTTTCGCGCCAAGACGGTAGTTCTGACCGCAGGGACGTTCCTGAACGGACTGATCCACGTGGGCCTGCAGAACTATTCCGGCGGTCGTGCCGGAGATCCACCGGCGATTTCCCTGGGCCAGCGCCTGAAGGAACTGAAGCTTCCGCAAGGCCGCCTCAAGACCGGAACGCCGCCCCGTATCGACGGCCGCACGATTAACTACTCGATCCTGGAAGAGCAGCCGGGCGATCTGAATCCGATTCCCGTGTTCTCGTACATGGGCAATGTGGCCATGCATCCTCGGCAGCTGCCTTGCTGGATCACGCACACCAATACCCGCACGCACGACATCATTCGCGGCGGGCTGGATCGCTCGCCGATGTATAGCGGCGTGATCGAAGGTGTGGGCCCGCGCTACTGTCCGTCGATCGAAGACAAGATCCACCGCTTCGCCGACAAGGAGTCGCACCAGGTATTCCTGGAGCCGGAAGGGCTGGACACGCATGAGGTGTATCCCAATGGCGTTTCCACCAGCCTGCCGTTCGATGTGCAGCTGGACCTGATCCATTCGTTGCCTGGCCTGGAGAACGCCCATATCCTGCGTCCCGGTTATGCCATCGAATATGACTATTTTGATCCACGTGGATTGAAGAGCACGTTGGAAACCAAGGCGATCGAAGGTCTGTACTTCGCCGGCCAGATCAATGGCACCACGGGTTACGAAGAGGCCGCGGCCCAGGGCTTGCTGGCTGGCGTGAATGCCGCGCTCAAGTCGCTGGACCGCGATCAATGGACGCCGCGCCGCGACGAAGCCTATCTGGGTGTGCTGGTCGACGACCTGGTCACGCGCGGCGTGACCGAGCCCTATCGCATGTTCACCTCGCGCGCCGAGTATCGTCTCAGCCTGCGCGAGGACAATGCTGACCTGCGTCTGACCGAAATCGGTCGCCGCCTCGGTATCGTTGACGATGTGCGCTGGGATGCGTTCAATCGCAAGCGCGATGCGGTTGCCGCCGAAGTCGAGCGCTTGAAATCGTCCTGGGTCAACCCGCGCGTGTTGCCCGCCGAAATCGCGGAACCGCTGCTGGGGAAGGCGATAGAACGTGAGTACTCACTAGCCGACCTGCTGAAACGGCCGGGCGTTTCCTATGAATCGCTGATGGCCGCCCGCAACCTGGATGGCTCGCTGCTCGCCGGTCCTGGCGTGGTTGCGGACGAGGTGCTGGCCGAGCAGGTCGAGATCCAGGTGAAGTACGCCGGCTACATCGCCCGCCAGCAGGACGAAGTGCAGAAGCAGATTTCGCACGAGCTGCAGCCCATTCCCGCCGACGTCGACTACGACGCCGTGACCAGCCTGTCGTTCGAAGTGCGCCAGAAGCTCAAGACGCACCGGCCCGAAACCATCGGCCAGGCGGCCCGCATTTCCGGGGTGACCCCGGCGGCGATCTCGCTGCTGATGATCCATCTCAAGCGCCTGCACTATGGCACGCGCAAGCTGAGCCGCGATGCCTCGTCCGAGGCGGGCCCCGAGGAGGCCGCGGCATGACGTCACAAGCGCAAGCGGCCGGCGCCGACATGGCCGGCCGCTTGTCCCAGGCATGCGCGCAACTCGGCCTGCCGGTCGACGCGCAAGCTGTGGACAAGCTGCTCGGCTATCTGGCGCAGATGCAGCGCTGGAACCGTACCTACAACCTCACCGCCATCCGCGATCCGCAGCAGATGCTGATCCAGCATCTGTTCGACAGCCTGTCCGTCGTGGCGCCGCTGAGCGCCGCGCTGGGCGAGGCGCCTGCCAGGATCTATGACGTGGGTTCGGGCGGTGGCTTGCCCGGCGTGGTGCTGGCCATCATGCGGCCGCATTGGTCCGTGACCTGCATCGACGCCGTCGAAAAGAAAACCGCATTCGTGCGCCAGATGAGCGGCGCGCTGGCCTTGCCCAATCTGCAGGCCCGCCACGCCCGCATCGAAACGCTGGAGCCGGGCGAGTGCAATATTGTGACGTCGCGCGCCTTCGCATCATTGGATGATTTTGCCGAACTCGCGGGTCGCCATGTGCGCAACGATGGTACCCTCGTTGCGATGAAGGGCAAGGTCCCCGACGATGAAATCCAGGCGTTGCACGCGCGCGGGACATGGCAAGTCGACCACATACAGCCGCTCCACGTGCCGGAGCTGCAAGCAGAACGCTGCCTGATCTGGATGCGCCGCAGTCAAGGAACCCTATGAATAACATTCCCCCCAGCGAAACCGCTCGCGTTTTCTGCATTGCCAACCAGAAGGGCGGTGTGGGCAAGACGACGACCGCCATCAACCTGGCGGCCGGCCTTGCCACGCACAAGCAACGCGTGCTGCTGGTGGACCTGGATCCGCAAGGCAATGCCACGATGGGCAGCGGCATCGACAAGAACTCGCTGGCGTCCAATCTCTATCAAGTGCTGATCGGAGAGGCCACCATCGCGCAGGCGCGCGTGCGCTCCGAGTCGGGCGGCTATGACGTGCTGCCGGCCAACCGCGAGCTGTCGGGCGCGGAAATCGACCTGGTGCAGATGGACGAGCGCGAGCGTCAGCTCAAGGCCGCCATCGATTCCGTCAAGCACGAGTACGACTTCGTGCTGATCGATTGCCCGCCCACGCTGTCGCTGCTCACGCTCAACGGCCTGGCCGCGGCGCACGGCGTCATCATTCCCATGCAGTGCGAGTACTTCGCGCTCGAAGGTCTGTCCGACCTGGTCAACACCATCAAGCGCGTGCACCGAAACATCAACGACGACCTGCGCGTGATCGGTTTGCTGCGCGTGATGTTCGATCCGCGCATGACGCTGCAGCAGCAGGTGTCCGCGCAGCTGGAATCGCACTTCGGCGACAAGGTCTTCAAGACCGTGGTGCCGCGCAACGTGCGCCTGGCCGAAGCGCCCAGCTATGGCATGCCTGGCGTGGTGTACGACCGCGGCTCGCGCGGCGCGCAGGCCTATATCTCGTTCGGCGCCGAAATGATCGAGCGCGTCAAGGAACTCAACTGACGCCGCAGCCACCATGTCCGCAGCAACGCTCTTTTCCCGCCCCACCGCAGCGCCTGCCGCGCGTCCCTCGGACGATGCGCGCGACCGCCTGCGCGTGCGGCTGGAAGAGGCCGCGCTGAACGCCACGGCCGTCTCCGCGCAGCTGCTCCACGACGGCTGGCTGGTGCGTTTTGCGCCGTCAGCGGCCAAGCGGGTGCGCAGCATCAATGTGCTGGGGTTATCCACACGTCCGCTCGATGAGCGGCTGGCGTATTGTTCTTCGTTGTACGCGCGCCGTGGCCTGCCGATGCTGTTCCGCCTGACGTCCATCGGACCGGATTTTTCCCTGGACGACGAACTGGCCGCGCGCGGCTATGCACTGATCGAAGAAACCCGCGTCATGTCCGCGCCATTGGCGCCTCGGCCGCAGGCCGCGCCTGCCGGGCTGACGTTCGCAATGGTGGATCCGGTCCGCTTTGCCGATGAAGTTGGACGCATGCGCGGCGCCTTGCCGCAGCATGTCGAGGAACATCGCGCACGCCTGGCGGGGTTGGCTGTGGATATCTCGCCGGTGCTGGCGCATGCCGGCGACGGCCGTTGCGTGGCTGCGGGATTGGCCGTGCGCGATGGCGACTTGCTGGGCCTGTTCGATATCGTTACGCATCCCGATGAACGGCGCAAAGGCCATGCCGGCGCGCTGGTGGAATATTTGTTGGCCGCAGGCGCGGCCGACGGCGCGGCAACCGCCTATTTGCAGGTGGAGCCGGACAATGCCGCCGCACGCGCCTTGTACGCCCGCTACGGTTTCAAAGACTGTTACGCGTATTGGTACCGCCTGCCTGCCGAGCAGGCGGCCGCCTGAGCCCGGCTCGGGATACAAAAACAGAAGGAAAGAGGATTTAACTATGGCCACCAAGAAACCCAAGGGTTTGGGTCGCGGACTGGATGCCCTGCTGGGCGCTGACGCGCCCGCCATCGAGAATATCGGCAAGGCGCAGGCCAAGCCCGAGGGTCCGCCGTCCACCTTGCCCGTCTCCAAGATGCGCGCCGGCAAATACCAGCCGCGCACGCGCATGGACGAGGGCGCCTTGGGCGAACTGGCCGAATCGATCCGCACGCAAGGCATCATGCAACCCATTCTTGTGCGCGAACTGGGCGAAGAACCCGGACAGTACGAAATCATCGCCGGCGAGCGGCGATTCCGCGCGGCGCAGCTGGCCGGCCTGAAGGAAGTGCCGGTGCTGGTGCGTGAAGTGGCCGACGAGCACGCCGCCGTCATGGCGCTGATCGAGAACATCCAGCGCGAGGACCTGAACCCGCTTGAAGAAGCGCATGGCGTGCGCCGCCTGCTCGACGAGTTCGGCCTGACGCACGAACAGGCGGCCCAGGCCATCGGCCGTTCGCGCTCGGCGACCAGCAATCTGCTGCGCCTGTTGAACCTGGCCGCGCCGGTGCAGACCATGCTGCTGGCCGGCGATGTGGACATGGGCCATGCGCGCGCGCTGCTGGCCGTGGACGCGGCCACGCAGATCCAGCTGGCTAATCAGATCATCGCCCGCCGCCTGTCGGTGCGCGAGGCCGAGAAGCTGGTCGCCAAGACCGCCAAGGATGCCGAGTCGGCATCGGCGCCGCGCAAGAAGGCCAATGGCGTGTCGCGCGATCTGACGCGCCTGGAGGAAGCCTTGTCCGATCACCTGGGCACGCGCGTCGCGCTCAAGGTCGGCGCCAAGGACA
Organism: Achromobacter sp. 413638; assembly: GCF_043119405.1. Taxonomy (NCBI): domain Bacteria; kingdom Pseudomonadati; phylum Pseudomonadota; class Betaproteobacteria; order Burkholderiales; family Alcaligenaceae; genus Achromobacter; species Achromobacter sp. 413638. The sequence goes on along the minus strand of NZ_JBICCO010000044.1, from coordinate 4,663 downwards.
AGGGCCAGATCGTGATCGACTTCCACGGCTGGGAACACCTGAATTCCTTGCTTGAACGCCAGGGCCTGTCCGGAGTAGTCGATGCCTGACGCGCTGCCCGTGGTGGCGGTGTTGGCGACCGGCGGCACCATCGCCGGCGCCCAGGCCGACGCGACCTCGGCCGGCTACAAGGCCGGCTCCTTCTCGGTGGACGATCTGTTGGCCGCCGTGCCGCAGCTGGCGGGGATTGCCCGCATTCGCGCCGAGCAGGTGGCCAACGTCGGCAGCCAGAACATGACGCATGACGTCTGGCGCGCGCTGGCCGCGCGCGTGGATGCCTTGTGCCAGGACGCGTCCGTGGCCGGCATCGTCATTACCCACGGCACGGACACGCTGGAAGAGACCGCGTATTTCCTGAGCCTGGTGGTGCGCCACGACAAGCCTGTCGTGCTGGTAGGCGCGATGCGACCGGCCACCGCGCTGGGCGCCGAAGGTCCCGCCAATCTGTACAACGCGGTGGCGCTGGCGCGCCATGCCGAGGCCCGCGGCCGCGGGCCGCTGGTGGTGATGAACGAGGACATCCACTACGCGCGCGAGGTGCAGAAGATCGCCAGCGCCGGCCTGTGCGCGTTCAGCTCGCCCAATCGCGGCCGTGCCGGTGTCATGCACGGCGGCGCGCCGAAGTTCTATTCCCGGAATGCCACCACGCATTCCACGCAAAGCGAGTTTTCACTCGCATTGTTGGAAAAGTCGGGCTGGCCCCGCGTGGGCATCGTGTACGCGCACGCGGACCTGCAGGCCGACGTGATTGATTTCATGGCGTCCGTGTGCCAAGGCATCGTGCTGGCTGGCGTCGGGGATGGCAATGCGACCGACGCGGCCATCGCCGCCCTGACGCGCGCCGCCGCCGCAGGCGTGGCCGTGGCTCGCTCCAGCCGCACCGGCAGCGGCTTGGTCGCGCGCGACGTCGAACTCGATGACGCCGCGCTGGGCTTCATCGCGGCGGCAGACCTGAGCCCGCAGAAGGCACGCATCCTGTTGATGCTGGGCCTGTCCGCCACGCGTGATCCGGCGGCGCTGCAGCATTGCTTCGAACGCTATTGAAGAGCCCGCACGCCATGCGCTCCATCTGAGCGCACGGCGCAGTCAGGCAATCGACACCGCGCCCACCACGGATTCCAGCGCCGCATAGGCGGGTAAGGCTTGCGCCGACGCGTTGGTGACGAGGTGGTCGATGCGGTTCGCGGCGCAGTACGACATGCGGCTGCATACGCCGATCTTGCTGAAGTCGGCCAGCAGTACCCGCTGCCTGGCGTTGTCGGCCATGGCCCGCGCCACGTCGGCTTCGCGCAGGTCGTAGCTGGTGGCGCCGCATTCGGCATCCACACCCACCGGTGACAGCAGCGCCAGGTCCGCGCGATAGCGGTGGATCTCGGCCACGGTGACGCCGCCGGCGGTGGCGCAGACGGGGCCGCCCACCGTTCCGCCCAGCATGAGCACTTCATTGGCGCCGTTGCCCGCGGCGCCGATTTTCCTTGCCACGTCGAAGGAATTGGTGATGATGGTCAGTCCGCTCTGCCTGGCCAGTTCGTCGGCCAGCACGCTGGTGGTGCTGCCGGCATCCAGGAACAGGGTCTGGCCGCTGGCGGTCAGGCTGGCGGCAAGGCGCGCGATGGCGCGCTTGTACTTCACGCGGGTATGCACGCGTTCGGCGATGGGCGGCTCGCTGTGCACCGGCACCGCGCCGCCATGCACACGGCGCAGTTCTCCCAACGCTTCCAGCTCGAGCAGGTCGCGCCTGACGGTTTCCCGGGAGACCCCCAATTCGCCGACGATGCGGTCGGTCGAGACTTGCTGCAATGTAGACAGCAGCGCGCGGATTCGCTGATACCGCTCTTCTTGCCACATAACGGATGCTTCCTATCTATAGCCGGCGCGTTGCACGCCGGACGCCCGGGACGACCGATTCATGCCTAGCCGTCCCGGCGCAGTTGGCATGATACGGCCCGGACTTGCCGCGCAGGTCCTCGGGACGGGGAATTCGTCCGGGCACGGAACGGCAAGCGCCCGACGCGGCAATGGCGGATTCAAGTCGGGAGGCGGGCCAACAAAAGCTGCGCAAGAAGTTGCCCACAGACTTGTCCACAGGGTTGTTCGGAAACGGGTCGGATCGCATGGGGTCAGACAGCCCTGATCTTGAAATCGCCGCAGGCGCGAGGCGCGTCGTCAGCGTGGCCCATTCGCGGCATCATGGAGCGATGCCGCGCGCCCGGAATGGCCAAGAATTCGCTTTATCGCGGGCTGCCATCCAGATGTCAGAATCCGGGTTGCATTTCTAGGTATATTTGCAAATTTGTGGCAAAACGTCCAGCCGGGATCTGTTTGCCTGCAACGGAACAGGCGCTTTTGCGTCAACGAACAGCAGGCAGGCGTTCGAGCCAGTGCGCGGCGCTTGCCTGACGGGTCCAAGTATCCGGGCCTGCCCTGTTTTGGAGTACAGCTATGCATACCTCGACGCCGCTCGCGGCACAGCAGTTGGCCGCCTACGCCGCATTTGCCCAGACCCTGGCGGACCGGGTTCGGCCCTTGTCGCGGCAGTGGTTCCGGCATCCCTTGTCCATCGACACCAAGGCCGACGAGAGCCCGGTCACCCAGGCCGACCGCGAAGTCGAAGCCGCGTTGCGGGCGGCTATTTCGCAGCAGTACCCCGAGCACGGCATTTTTGGCGAAGAGTATGGCGTGCAGCAGGCCGAGGCGGAATTCGTGTGGTCGCTGGACCCCATCGACGGCACGCGCGCCTTCATTTCCGGCAATCCCCTGTGGGGCACCTTGCTGGCGTTGCTGTATCGGGGCAAGCCGGTGCTGGGCTTGATCGATGTGCCGATGCTGGACGAGCGCTGGATCGGTACGCAGGGGGGCGTGTCGAATCTGAACGGACAGCTTTGTTCGGCCAGCCGCTGCGCAAGCCTGGACCAGGCCATTCTGTATGCGACTTCGCCCGATATCTTCAATACCGCCGAACTGGCCGCATTCGACGCCCTGGCGCGTTCGACGCGCATGCGTCGCTATGGCGGCGATTGCTACAGCTATGGCTTGCTCGCCAGCGGCCATGTCGACCTGGTGGTCGAGGCGGGATTGCAGCCCTATGACTATATGGCTTTGATACCGGTGATCGAAGGCGCGGGCGGCGTCATCACGGATTGGGCCGGCCAGCCGCCAGGCCTGGATTCTGACGGCCGCGTGATTGCCGCCGCGACGCCGCAGCTGCATCAGCAGGCCATGCGCGCGTTGGCGCACCTGGCTTGAAACGAATCAGGAACGGCAGCGATTCGAGCGCCGCGGTCTCGCGTTGAATGCGAGCAATCGCTTCACTTCGTGCATTGAGGTTTTACGAGCAAAGCGTCGGATATTTTGCGAGTAAAGATTTGCATATGGAAATTCATGAGCTAAAGCTTGCTTATTCATATAAGCGAGTAAGTACTCATAAATTGGGCTGGGCGGCATATCGCAAGAAGATGATGGATTTGGCTTGGTGCGCCCGGATTGCGAGAATTGCGCCATTTCTTCGGCCGGGAAGCGCATGAGGATGGAGGTTGGCCGGTCTGGCGCATAGCCGCGCTTGTGATTGGTCGGCGTGCGGGCGGGGAGGGTGTGACCGTCGTCCGTTGCGCATCTGTTGGAGGATGGGTGAAAGCGGGGAGGCGGTTCTGTCTATCTGCCGCGTCCCTTTTTGGGGTGGGCGCAAGAGGGCAGGCTGCTGAAAGGGTTGTGAGCAGAGGCAGGGCGAAACGCGGCGGTTCGGATGCGGCTTGTTTGGCCGGGAAGGGGGCAGCCTGGTCCGGCAGACGGATCAACCCGCCCTCCGGGCCCGCAGTCCCCGGGTCCGGAGGGCGCAACTTTTCCGTGCAGCGTTTCGCAGAAACCTGTAAGCTTCGCCCCCTCTGCGCGGAAACGCGGCGGAGGCAGGACTGGAAATTGGAAATTTTCGATCCCGGCGTTTGACACCGGATTCGAAAGTGTTCATAATCTCAAGTTCTCCGCTGGAGGGGTGCCCGAGTGGTTAAAGGGGGCAGACTGTAAATCTGTTGGCCTTGCGCCTACGTTGGTTCGAATCCAACCTCCTCCACCAGAGACCCTATACCTAAATCCAGGCGCGGCTAGAGCATCAGCGGCCTGGATTTTAAAATGCAAGCCCAGGGAGCTGGGCGGCCTTTGCAACGAAGGCCGTAAGGCTTCAGGGGTCTGGATTTGAAGGTGTTGGGAAGTACGAGAAGGTGAAAGGGTAGCCGCGGGTGTAGCTCAATGGTAGAGCAGAAGCCTTCCAAGCTTACGACGAGGGTTCGATTCCCTTCACCCGCTCCAAGATTTATACGCCCATGTGGCTCAGTGGTAGAGCACTCCCTTGGTAAGGGAGAGGTCACGCGTTCGATCCGCGTCATGGGCACCACAACTTCTTTTCTTCAGTCAGAAGCGCAATCCAGGTCAGGAGTCAGCCATGGCAAAAGGCAAGTTTGAACGTACCAAGCCGCACGTGAACGTGGGTACGATTGGTCACGTTGACCACGGCAAAACGACGTTGACGGCAGCCATCACGACGGTTCTGTCGACCAAGTTCGGCGGCGAAGCCAAGGGCTACGACCAGATCGATGCAGCTCCTGAAGAAAAGGCACGCGGCATCACCATC
>NZ_JBICCO010000043.1:0-51351 GCF_043119405.1 Achromobacter sp. 413638 | reverse complement strand
CGGGGTGGAGGCGTCATCGAGGGACGGCGCGGCCCGCCCCCCCCCCCCCCAACGGGCGACTTCGACAAAGTACTTCAGGACGCTGGCGTGCATGGAGAGTCTTCTGGTTGCAATCCCGGGATTCTGCCCGCGATCCCGGGCGCGCCGGCACTAGCATTGGCCCTAGTGTGCCGTCCCGCGGATACGCCCGCACGAAACTACGGGACGACACACTAGCTACCCGCGCGCCGGATAGGCCGCGACCATGGGATGGTCGCAGGCCGAGGGCTGCACGCCGTCCGCGCCGCCGGGCGAACCCAGGCCGCTTACGTCCGGTCCGAAGAACTCCCGGTTGACCGCCGCGAACACGGCTTCGTGAGGCGGCAGCTCCTGGGCGTCGTGGATCGCTTCGGTCGGACAGACGGACACGCAGATGCCGCAGCTGATGCACTCGTCCGGATGGATGTACAGCGTGCGCCCGCCCTCGTAGATGCAGTCGACGGGGCAGCATTTGACGCAGGCGCGGTCCTTGACGTCGATGCAGCCGGAAGCGATCACGTAGGTCATTATCTTCCCCGCCATTGTGGTTTGCGCTTCTGCTGGAACGCGAGCACGCCTTCGTGCGCGTCCTCGGATTGCAGGGCCGCGACCAGCGCCGGCAGGCGCAGCGCCTGGGCGTCGGCGGGCGACAGGGTGCCGGTCTTGCGCACCACCTGCTTGATGGCCTGCTGCGACAGCGGGGCGCAGGCCAGCAGGGCGTCGACCCATCGTTGCACCGCCTCGTCCAGGCCGGCGCGCGGGACCACTTCGTTGATCAGGCCGAGTTCGGCGGCCTCGCGCGCCGGGATTCGGCGACCGGTCAGCAGCATCGCCATCGCCTTGCGGTAGGGAATCTGCCGCTGCAGCAGCGTCATGCCGCCGTCCAGCGGCATGCGGCCCACCAGCGCCTCCGGCAGGCCGAAACTGGCTTCCTCGCAGGCCACCACGATGTCGCAGCCCAGCACCATCTCGAAGCCGCCGCCCAGCGCGAAACCGTTGACCCGGGCCACGACCGGCACGTTCAGGGTCTCGCGCAACGCGATGCCGCCGAAGCCGCCAGGGCGCGCCGCGCCCCAGTATTCCAGCCCGGTGGTGGTGGGGTTCTTCAGGTCCGCGCCCACGCAGAAGGCGCGCTCGCCTTCGCCGGTGAGCACGACCACGCGGACGTCGTCGCGGCCCTCGATCTCGGTCCAGATGCGTTGCAGCGCGGCCTCGGTGGCGAGGTCGACGGCGTTGAGCACGTCGGGCCGCGCCAGCGTCACCGTGGCGACATGGTTCTCGATTCGCAGATGCACGCTCATGGCGCCTCCTTGGCGGGGGTGTCCGGACCTTGCGCCAGCTCGCGCAGCACGTCCTCGTTATGCTGCCCGAGCCTGGGCGGCGCGCGGCGCAGGCTGACCCGCGCGCTGGACATCGTGATCGGGCTGTTGATGAAGCGCACGCGCTGGCCCTCGCCGTCGCCCTCGATCAGCATCTGGTTGTGCAGCGTCTGCGGGTCGACCAGCGCTTCGCGCAGATCCCGCACCGGCGAGCAGAGGATGTCGACCGCCTCCAGCCGCGCCAGCCAGTGCTCGCGGGTATTGCCGGCGTAGCGCTCGCGGAAGATGGCCTGCAGCGCCGCCTTGTTCTTGAACTGCTGCGTCAGGTCGCAATAGCGCGGATCGGCGGACAGGTCGTCGATTTCCAGCGCCGCGCAGATGTCGCGCAGCGGATTGGGCTTGAAGGCGCCCACCATCACCAGCGGCCCCGTGCGGGTGTCGTACACGCCGCACAGGGGCATGGCCGCCCAGTTGACCTCGGAATCGGCCATCAGGATCATGGCGGCTTCCTGCATCTGCATGGCCAGCATGGAGTTGTACAGGGACACGCTGATCTTCTGGCCCTGGCCGGTACGCGCGCGGTGCAGCAACGCCAGCAGGATGCCTTGCACCATGTGCATGCCGGCCGAATAGTCCGCCAGCGCCGTCGGGTAGACCGAGACAGGCACCGATGCGTCCGAGCGCCGCGCCATCACGCCGGATATCGCCTGGGCCAGCACGTCCTGGCCGCCCTTGAATGCGTAGGGGCCGGTTTCGCCATAGCCGGTGCCGACCGCGTAGATGACGCGCGGGTTGAGCGCCTTGCAATCGTCGTAGCCCAGGCCCATGCGCTCCATGACGCCGGCGCGGAAGTTGTTGACGACGACGTCGGCGCCGGCGATCAGCGCCTTCACCTGGGCCATGTGCGTCGGATCGCGCAGATCCAGCGCCACGCTGCGCTTGTTCCGGTTCAGGCTGCAGAAGATCGGGTTGTCGGCGCCGGCCACGGGTTCGAAGGTGGAGCGGCTGAGATCGCCCGCGCCCTTGCGCTCGATCTTGATGACGTCGGCGCCGTAGTCGCCCAGCGTCTGCGTGCAGACCGGCCCCATCATCACCTGGGTGAAATCGATCACGCGCACGCCGCTCAGCGGCAGGTCTTGTTGCATATCGCGGTTCTCCATGATGCTCATGCGGTTTCGGCCTGGCGTACGTAGGCGGCCAGGGCCGGGACGTCGGCGTTAGGGCCGGTCTGGTCGCCGGGATCGGCGCCCTGGGCGCGCAGCGTTTTCTGCAAGGCGCGCACATCGACATTGCGCGCGGTAACGCCCGCGCTCAGCGCCAGCGCGGCGGCGGTGCCGGCGGCTTCGCCCATCGCCATGCACGGCGGGATCTCGCGGGATATCTTCTGCGCCTGCGAGGTCGCCGAATAGTGCCGGCCGGCCACCAGCAGGTTGTCGATGCGCCTGGGCAGCAGGGCGCGGAACGGGTAGTAGTAGTCACGGCCGCGCGCGATGCTGTCGTCGAAGCGCACGCGCTGCACCACGTCTTCCTTGGTCATCACATACTCGCCTTCCAGCAGGCGGGTCTGGCGCACGCCGGTCTGCGGGGCCACGTCGACGACGAAGCAATGCTCGAAGCCGGGCAGCTTGCCGCGCACGAAGTCGACCAGCGCGTGGATGTGCTGGCGGCCCACGATTTCCGCGCGCGTCAGGTCTTCGACCTTGAGCCCGTCGATGCCGGCCATGTGCGGGCAGTTGCACCAGACCACGCCGGGCAGGGGCGTCTTCATCCACCAGATGCCCCACGAGCCGCCCAGCACGCGCTTGATCTGGCGATCAAGCTCGGCATAGGCCTCGGGCTCCTCGCGCTCGTAACGCTCGGCCGCCTCGGTGTCCACGCCACCCAGGCGGAACACGGTGGTGGTGATGTAGCTGTCGCTGATGTGCGGCGCGCCGGCAGAAGCGGCGACGTCCAGGTCGCCGGTGGCGTCGATCACCATGTCCGCCAGGATCGCCTCGCTGCCGTTCTTGGTTTCGCAGATGACGCCCTTGATCCGGTCGCCGTCGACCAGGGCCTGCGAGAACCAGGAATGCAGGCGTAGCTGCACGCCGGCCTGTTGCACCATTTCCAGCGCCACGCGCTTGTAGGCGTCCGGGTCGAAGGCGGCGGCGAAGCAGATGGGGTGGGGCGTCTTCTGACTATGGAAATCAAAGGTGCCCCAGCGGCCCCAGCGCCGGTACGCAGCGGGATCCTCGCCCCATTCGTCCGAGCGGGGGAAACGCGCCAGCCCCATCGCCGCCATGCGCTCGATCATGTCCAGGCAGTTGCCGCGCACCGAGATCTCGCGCAGATGGCTGTCCCACATGTCGTCCAGCACCAGCACCATGCCGCCGGAAGCCAGGCCGCCCAGATGGTTGTAGCGCTCCAGCAGAATGGTCCGGGCGCCGTTGCGCGCCGCCGCCAGGGCCGCGGACAGTCCGGCGGGTCCGCCGCCCACCACCACTACGTCCGCCTGCGCCGCGACCCGTGCGTCGCGGGCGGGCCGTTCAAGCCAATCGCCGATCTTTGTCATGTCTATCCTCCAGGCTGTGTTCCGAAAAAGTGTGCCGATCACTGGGCCTTCGCGCGCCATCGATGCGTGCGCTTGGGCTGCGGCGATCCCCGCCGGCCAGGGATGCCAGCGTTTCGGGGACCGCGTCCAGCGGGTTTGGGGGTGTCGGGCCGTGCCGCTACATGCCGCTCAATGCGACTGCTCGGGCTTCCATTTGATGAGCCAGCGCTCCACCAGGGTGATGATCAGGAAGAAGCTGCCGGACAAGGCCGCGCACAGGACGATCGCGGCATACAGCAAGGCCGAATCGAAGGCGTAGGTGGCCTGGATGATCATGGCGCCCACGCCTGCCGTGGCCCCGATCCATTCGCCGACCACCGCGCCGATCACCGACATGGAGGCGGCGATGCGCAGCGCCGAGAAGAGATAGGGCAGCGAGTTGTACAGCCGCAGCTTGAAGAAGATCTCGCGCTTGCTGGCCGACAGCACGCGCATCAGCTCCAGCGACTGGGGATTGACGTCTTCCAGCCCGCGAACCATGTTCACCAGCGTGGGGAAGAAGCACACCATGGCGGCGATCGTGATCTTGGGCTCGATGCCGTTGCCCATGATCAGCACCAGGATCGGCGCCTTGGCGACGATCGGGATCGAATTGATCATGCCGGCGACCGGATAGAAAATCTCCCGCAACGTCTTGCTGTGCACGAACACCGTCGCCAGCAGCGCCGCCAGCAGATTGCCGAGCAGGAATCCCCCGGCGGCCTCGAGCGCGGTCGGCATGAGGTTCTGCAGCAGGATGTCGCGCTTGTCGTACAGCGTTTGCAGCACCAGGCCCGGCGTGGGCGCGATGAAGGGCTTGACGTCGAAGATCGCCACCACCGCCCACCAGGCGGCCACGATGCCGAGGATGCCCAGCGCCGGCAGCGAGCGCGAACGCCAGAGGCTGCGGCGACGGCTGGCCCGGTAGGCGTCCGCCTCGGCGTCGACGCCGGGCTTGGCCAGATTCAGCTTCATTTCGGACGCGCTCATCAGCAGGTCTCCAGAACGCGCCGCAGATGCGCGGACAGTTGAACGAATTCCGCCGTGTCGCGGGTGGCCAGGGTGCGTTGCTCCGGCAGCATCACCGGCACGATCTCCTTGACCCGGCCGGGATTGGCGGCAAGCAGCAGCACGCGCTGGCCCAGGAAGGCCGCTTCGTGGATGCTGTGCGTGACGAACAGGATCGTCAGCCCCATCTCGCGCCAGACGCGGCGCAGTTCCTCGTTGAGGCGGTCGCGCGTGATCTCATCGAGCGCGCCGAACGGTTCGTCCATCAGCAGCACGCGCGGATCGCTCACCAGCGCGCGGGCAATCGCCACGCGCTGACGCATGCCGCCGGACATTTCATGGGGGTACGCGTCCTCGCGGCCCTTCAGGCCGACCAGTTCCAGCAGTTCGCGCGGCGTCGCCTTGCCGGCGCGCGAGCGGCCATTGGCAACCTCCAGCGGCAGCTCGACGTTCTGCAGCGCGGTGCGCCAGGGCAGCAGGGCCGCGTCCTGGAACACGAAGCCGATGTCGCGCCGGGCGCGCGCGGCGGACGGGGCGTCGTTGAGCACCTTGATCTCGCCGCGGCTGGGCTGCACCAGGTCGGCCACCACGCGCAGGAACGTGGATTTGCCACAGCCGGAGGGACCAAGCAGGGTCAGGAACTCGCCCGCCGGGACATCCAGGCTCAGGCCCTCGATCGCGGTCGTGCTGCGCCGGTCGCTGAAGAACCGGACATTGATGTCGCGGCAGCTGATCGACAGGTCCGGGCGCGCGCCGGCGGCGCCCGTCCTGGCGGATGGGGATTGAATCGCTTGTTGCATCGTTTACCCCGCCAGTCGCGCGGATTGGGTGGCCTGCAGGATGTCGAGCGTCATGATGTCCTCGACCTTGGGCGTGCGGGCGCGGAACTGCCCGAGCTGGGCATAGGCGGAGATCTGCTCCTGCCATACCGCCGGATCCATGCTGCCCCAGCCCTTGGCCTTGGTCTCGTCGTTGAAGACGTACTCCATGAATACGTCGATCGCGACGCGCTCGTCGGCCTGGTTCAGGCTGGGAAATTCCTTGACCAGCAGTTCCACCGCCTGGTCGCGATTGCGGTTGGCGTGGTGCCAGCCGCTGGCGGTCGCGCGCAGGAAGCGTTGCAACAGGTCGGGATGATCGCGCAACGTGTCCGTGTGCGCGTAATAGGGCAGGGCATACAGGCGCACGCCGGAGTCCCACAGGCTCATATCGACGCGCTCGGCGCCCAGCGCCTTGAGCGCCGAGACGTTGGTCTGCCAGCCGGCCACGGCGTCCACGCGGCCGCTGAGCAGGGGCATCATGTCCGAGCCGATCGGCACGATGCTGACCTGGTTCTCGGGGATCTGGTGCCGGGCCAGCATGGCCTTGAGCAGCACCATGCCGGTTGCGTGTATGCCGATGCGCTTGCCGATCATGTCCTGAGGCTTGCGGATCGGGTTCTTGCCCAGCGAAAAGAAGGCGTAGGGATGGCGCTGCACGCCGACGGCGAAGCACTTGATCGGGAGTCCCTCGGACACCGCCAGCATGACCGATGGGCTGGACGAGACCTGTCCGGTCTGCCCACGGCCCGAGGCCACGATGGCCACGCCATCGATATTGGGCCCGCCGGGCTCGATCTTGAGATCGATGCCTTCCCGTTCATAGAAGCCCAGCCGCTTGGCCACCACTTCGCCCACTTGCCCGCCGCCGGGAACCCAGCCCAGCTGCATGCTGATCGCCGAGCGCTGGGCGGCGGCCGCACGTACCGATAGCAGGGCGCCCAGTCCTCCCATCACGAGCGAGGCCTGCATCAGGCGCCGCCGCTTGGGATCGTTCAAATCCAGATCTTTCATTGCCCTTGTCTCCTTGGTTTTATGTGCCCGCCGCAGGCCTTGCGCGGGTGCCGGCTGTGCCGGTCGATGCGTTGTGAAATGCATTCTGGCCTTCGGGCAGTGCGCTGACAAGAACCGTTTTTCGAGCAATGCCGATGCCAAAATTAGAGCGCTCCGCAGCGGTCCGGCGCGTGTCGCGCGGCATGCGCCAGATCGCCGGGTGCGCGAAATATTCGAGTGGCCGTGGCAAAAATCTATGCTTCCTGCGGTGACTTTCCTGAGCCGACAATCCACGCAAATCTCGCCAACAAGAGATGCCAGGAGGAGACCCCACATGTTTTTCGCAGTCATGAAACGTAGCGTCATCGCGGCCGCGGCCGCGTCGCTGGCATGCGCCTCGGCGCATGCTGAGAACTCCAATGTCACGCTGTACGGCCTGCTGTCCACCGGCGTCGCCTACACCAACAACCAGGGCGGCAATTCCAGCGTGAAGGCGGTCAACGGCCCCATGCAGACGCCGCGCTGGGGACTGCGCGGCGTGGAAGACCTGGGCGACGGGCTGTCGACGGTCTTCGTGATGGAAAGCGGTTTCTCCATGACAAACGGCACCGCGTCGCAGAATGGCCGGATGTTCGGACGCCAGGTCTATGTCGGCCTGCAGTCGAACGACTACGGCACCATCACGCTGGGACGCCAGTACGACCTGGCCAATGCCGTACTGTGGCCCTATGAGTCCGCCACGCAATTCGCGGCCTATGGCACGCATATCGGCGACAGCGACAACGTGTTCAATACCTTCCGCGTCAACAACACGGTGATCTACAAAAGCCCCGTGTACGACGGGTTGCAGGTCTCGGGCATGTACAGCCTGGGCGGCCAGACGCAGTCGCAGTCGAACAATGCCTACGCGCTGGGCCTGAATTACCAGCGCGGAGGGCTGTCGCTGGGCACGATGTATGAAGTGGTGAACACGCCCAACAGTCCCACCAACCAGGATGGGGCGGTGGTGGCGGACTATGGCTTCAGCTCGCCCTTCGTCAAGAGCCCCGGCGGCGCGGGCGTGGACCGTCAGCGGATCTTCGGCGCGGGCGGCGCGTACAAGTTCGGCGCGCTGGGCGTATCGCTGCTCTATACGCATGTGCGCTTCGACTACCTGGACCGGACCCGGCTGGGGCTGAACAACGCCGAAGTGTCGACCACCTACAACCTGTCGCCGCGCCTGCTGCTCGGGCTTGCCTATATTTACACCTGGGGCGCGTACACGCCGTCGGACACCCGTCCGAAATGGCATCAGATCAATATTGGCGCGGACTATTTCCTGAGCAAGCGGACGGACCTGTATGTGACGGGCATCTATCAGCGCGCGGCCGGCGACGCGCAGTTCGCGCAGATCTATACGCTGTTGCCCTCATCGGGCAGGAGTCAGGTCTCGACGGTGGTGGGCATGCGGCACAGGTTCTGAGCTCGCCGGTTTCCGGTCCGGGGGGCATGCTTGATAGCAGGCAATTTCCTTGCCGGACCGGATTTGGCCTGGTTAATCATATTGATGTGCGTGAATATAATATTTGATGCGCCTAGATATTATGATTCTAACGGCGGTTATGTTTTATTATCAGAATAATCAATAATCATTTTAGATTCATTTTCCTGGTGTGTGGACCTAGCATAGGATCAGGTCGCTGGTGATATGCCGGCGTCTGTTCTGCCATTATCAACCTCAAGGAAAATGCAATGTCTTCCATACCCGCGCGCACCCTCAGAACCCCTCGGGCAAGGAGCACGGATGTCACCGCGCTCATCCCGGATTTTCCCTTTGAATATGGAAAGTTCCTGGACCGATCCGGCAGGAACGCACTGTGCACTGTTGCCAATGCCCATTATGGCAAGCAGGTCCTGGTCGTGGGCGCCGGAGTATCCGGAATGGTGTGCGCCTACGAACTGATGCGCATGGGCCTGCATCCCGTGGTGCTGGAGGCATCCGACCGCATTGGCGGTCGCCTGTATTCAAAGAAACTGGGAAACCCGGGCGATGGGGTTATCTGCGAACTGGGAGGCATGCGATTTCCCGTATCGGCCAAGGCGCTCTTTCATTATTTTGAAAAGGTGGGCGTGAAAGCCAATATGGGGGATTTTCCAAACCCCGGGACGGAAGCCGCGATCAGCACCGTTGTCGACTACCTGGGCGAGCCACCCCTCTATTACGAGGCCACGGGCAACGATTTTCCGAAGCCTCCCGAGTACGCCCAGATAGAAGAAGAATTCTTCACGACTTTTCTCGGCGGCGAGCCCTTCCATTTCGCCGAGATGGAAGCGGCCATGACGGAAGGCTCCATCGATCTCGTCAAGATAAAAACGCTCTGGAACAAGATCGTCGACGATAACGGCGCAACCTGGGACGACAAGAGCTTCCTTCGCGCCCTGCAGGAACTGTCCGGCTGGGACGAGGCGCAGATCAATCTGTTCGGCCAGATCGGCTTTGGAACGGGCGGGTGGAACACTGATTTCCCCAACTCGATCCTGGAACTGCTGCGTGTCATCTATGGCGGCCTGGATGCCGATCACCGGCTGGCCTATGACGGGGCCTCCAGCATGCCCGAGCGCTTGTGGTCCATGCCCGCGAGCACGCTGGGCGATGACGTGGCGCACTGGCCCGCGGGTACCAGCGTGGAAACGCTGACCCGGCAGGCGATGCCCGATCCGTTCTGCAAGGAAGTCCGGCATATCGCGCCCAAGCCGGGCGGTGGCTTCACGGTGAAGTTCGTCGACACGCGTACGCAGGAGGCGTTCAGCCGGGAATTCGACTGCGTTGTCTACACGCCCCATGTGCGCGTGCTCGACAAGCTGCGCTATGCCGATGGCGCCGCGAGCGTCGAGCAGATGAATCCGCTGCTGCCCGAGGGAACGTGGGAGGCGGTGATGAATACCCATTACATGCAGTCGACCAAGATCTTCGCGTCGACGACGACGCCGTTCTGGGAGGAACGCGATCCCGTCGACGGCAAGCGGAAAATGAGCGTCACCCTGTCCGACCGGCTGACCCGGGGCACCTACCTGGTGGACTATGGCCCCAGCCTGGGCGCCTATCGCGGCAGCGGAATGTTCCTTTCCTATACATGGAATGACGATGCGCTCAAATTCCAGGGGCATCTTCCCGCCCCGGAAACGCTGTGCACCAATCTGCTGGAATCCATCTATCCAAAGGCCGACATCAGCGGTTTTTACGCAGGCTCGGATACCTTCGCGAAAATGAGTTGGGAAAATGAGCCCCATTATCTTGGCGCGTTCAAGATGAATTTGCCTGGGCAGTATGAATATCAGCGGAGGATATTCTCCCAATTCATGCAGGGCATTGAAGACAATGCGCCGTATGGATTCATCCTGGCGGGCGACGATGTGTCGTGGACGGGAGGGTGGGCCGAAGGGGCCGTGACCACAGCGATCAATGCGGTTCACAAGGCCGCCGTCCTGTTTGGCGGCGGCAGCCAGACTGGCAATCCCGGCCCGATTGATGCTTGGGATACGCTCAAGCCCATAGTGCGGTCTTGATCCGCCGTTTGCATTGAACCCGAGGCCGCTCACGGCCTCATGGCGATCGCTTGGGATGGTTTTCTTCTGGCCTTGTGCACCGGGGCGTGATGCCTCGGTGCATTTTTTTGCCGTGTGCATGCGTCGCTGCCCGGAGGAGCGGCAGTTCTCGCCAACCGCCGCGCCTTACTCGATGTTCTGCGCCTGTTCCCGCATCTGCTCGATCAGCAGCTTCAGATCCATGGCCGCGCGCGTCACGTCCATGCTGCCGGCCTTGGAGCCCAGCGTATTGGCTTCGCGGTTCATTTCCTGGAACAGGAAATCCAGCCGCTTGCCGGCGCTGCCGGCGTTCTTCTTGCCCGACGCCGGCTTGCCGCCGCCGTCGCCCAGCAGGTGGCGCAGTTCTTCCAGATGCGAGCGCAGTCGCGACAGCTCTTCAGCCACGTCGATGCGCAGCGCGAACAGATTGGCTTCCTGGGCCAGCCGTTCGGACAGCTCGGCGCCCGAGATGTGATTGAAGCCGCCGGGGAAGGCGGTTTCCACGCTCTCGCGCAGCTTGGCGGCCAGCTTCTCGCGATGCTCGGCCAGCAATTGGGGCAGGTGGCTTTCCACGGTCTCGACGATGCGGCCCACGCCGTCGGCGCACTCGCGCATCATCGCGGCCAGGCGCTGGCCTTCGCGCTCGCGGCCTTCTTGCAACTGCGTCAGCGCCTGTTGGGCAGCCTGCAGGCAGGCGGCGCCCCAGACCTGGGGATCGAGCGCGTCGTTGCCGCGCTGGCCAGGCCAGTTGAACAATTCCACCAGGCGGGGCGAGGCGATGTCCGGCAGGATTCGGCGCGCGGCCTGCAGCTGCTCGGACAGCGTTTCGAGCCAGGCCGGGTCGAGCCGGGACATGTCGGCGCTGGCATTGCGCGTGAAGGACACGCGGATCTCGACCTTGCCGCGCGCCAGTTGCGCCGTCAGCAGTTCGCGCAGCGGCGTTTCCACATGGCGCAGCTCGTCGGGCAGGCGGAAATACAGGTCGAGGAAGCGGCTGTTGACGCTGCGCAGTTCGAGCGCCAGCGTGCCTTGCTCCAGGTCTGCCTTGGCGTTGCCGAAGGCGGTCATGCTGCGGATCATGGTGTGTCTATCCTGTTCTTTGCCGGAGGGATGGCGCGTCGCGGCCGCCTGCACAGGGCGTTCGCGGGCGCGCGAGCGCCAATATCGCGGCAGGATACTCCATGCCGCCGCTTTTTGCGGTGTTACCGGGCAGGGCGCCGGGTTTCGTCCGGACGCAAGCCCTTACAATGCCGCCATCTGAATTCTTGCCTTGGAGTCATCGTGACCACAACCCCCGCCATTGCCCGCCCGTCCGGCCGCGCCGTCGACGAATTGCGCCCCTTCAGCCTGGAGCGCGGCTTCACGCGCTATGCGGAAGGCTCCGTGCTGGTCAAGGCCGGCAATACGCATGTGCTGTGCACGGCGAGCGTGCTGGAGAAAGTGCCGCCGTTCCTCAAGGGCAAGGGCGAGGGCTGGGTCACCGCCGAGTACGGTATGTTGCCTCGCGCCACGCACACGCGCGGCGATCGCGAGGCCGCGCGCGGCAAGCAGAGCGGCCGCACCCAGGAAATCCAGCGCCTGATCGGCCGCAGCCTGCGGGCGGTGTTCGACATGCGCGCGCTGGGCGAGCGCACGCTGCACCTGGACTGCGATGTGCTGCAGGCCGATGGCGGCACGCGCTGCGCCAGCATCACCGGCGCCTGGGTGGCGGCGTCCGACGCGATCGCGCTGCTGATGAAGCGCGGCGACCTGGCCGCCAGCCCGATTCGCGACGCGGTGGCGGCGGTGTCCGTGGGGCTGGTGCAGGGCCGCCCGGTGCTGGACCTGGATTACGAGGAAGATTCGGCCTGCGACGCCGACGTCAACGTCATCATGACGGGCGGCGGCGCGTTCGTGGAAGTGCAGGGCACGGGCGAGGGCGCGACCTTCACCCGCGCAGAGCTGGACCGTATGCTGGAGCTGGCCGAGGGCGGCATCGCCGGGCTGGTGCGGGCACAGCGGGCCGCGCTGGCCGGCTGACTCAACCTTTGAGCGGGCTGGCGCGCGATGCGTGGCCAGTCCGCGACAGCCCAGGCCCGTTCCGGGCTGGGCCGTCCCGCCGGCTTCAACCCAGCAGCTGCCCCAGGGTCTGCGCCTTTTCAAGGCTCCACACCGTGTCGATCAGCGTGCGCAGTTCGCCTTCCGTGGCGGCGTCGGCGTAGCGTCCCAGGCGCAGCGTCTTGTCTTCGATCTCGGCGCGGGACAGCGTGTTGCCGGGATCGCCCTTGGGTTCGTCCACGCGGCTGCGCAACTGGCGCCCGTCGCGGGTATGGACCGTGACCTTGCCGATCCAGCGCTGCGGGTAGGCGGCGTCCACTTCGGGATCCAGCTCCATTACGACGCGTTGGCGGAACGCCGCCACCCGTTCATCGTCCAGTCCGGCGTCGAATTCCGCCAGCCCGGCGCGGCCCTGCAGCGCAACCAGCGCCAGCACCGTGCCCATCGAGAACTTGGATTGATGCACGGTGCGCGGATCGGTCACCGGCCCCAGCACGTCGATCGCGCCCTGGTGCACGTGCGTGACCACGCGCTCGATATCGTCCGGGCTCAGTCCATGCTCGCGCAGCGCCTGTTGCAGCGCATCGGCCGCCGGATGCGTGTGGCGGCAGGAGGCGTGGTACTTGAACGAGGTTTCGGCCAACGCCCAGCGCGTGCCCAGCCGGTCGCACAGCTTGGACGGATCGGCGTCGCGCGACATGCCCGCGGCCATGCCCTGGGGGCCTTCCAGGATGTGGCGGGCGCCGGTGAATCCGTCGCGCGCCAGGTAGGCGGCGGTCAGGCCGTCGGCGGCGGCCTTGGCGGTGTGCAGCTGCTTGGAATCGGCGGCGTCGCGCAGGAATTCCCATAACCCGGCCGCCTGGGTGCCGGCCGAGCCCAGCGCGTGCAGCATCTGCCCGGCGTCCAGGTTCAGCAGCCGGCCCACGGTGACGGCGGCGGCGATGGTGCCGGCGGTGCCGGTGGTGTGAAAGATCTTGTAGTGCGAACGGCCGAGAAATTCGCCGACGCGGATGCCGACCTCGTAGCCGGCCACGGCGGCGGTCAGCAGGTCGCGTCCCGAGCGCCCCAGCGCCTGGGCCACGGCCAGCGCTGGCGGGAACACCACGGCGGCGGGGTGGAACACCGAGCCGTTGTGCACGTCATCCTGCTCGACCACGTGCGCGGCGGCGGCATTGACCATGGCCGCGAACAGCGGCGTGGTGCGCCGGCGGGTGATCAGCACCTCGCTGGGGCCGTCGGCCGGGCCCATGGCGGCGGCATAGCGCTCGATCGCCAGCACCGCTGGCGCCGAGGCGCCAGCCAGGATGGAGGCCAGGCAGTCCAGCAGCAGATCCTCGGCGCGCCGCAGCACCGGCGCGGGAATGTCCTCGTAGCGCAGCCCGGCCGCGAAGGCGGCCAGCTCGGCGCTCAGGTGGGGGGTGTGGGAGGCGTTTGTCATCGTCAGAAGGAGCGGGGCAGGCCCAGAATGTGTTCGGCCACGTAGGACAGGATCAGGTTGGTGGAGATCGGCGCCACCTGATACAGACGGGTCTCGCGGAACTTGCGCTCCACATCGTATTCGTTGGCGAAGCCGAAGCCGCCGTGGAACTGCAGGCAGGCGTTGGCTGCTTCCCAGGAGGCGTCGGCGGCCAGCAGCTTGGCCATGTTGGCCTGCGCGCCGCAGGGCTCGTGGGCGTCGAACAGGCGGCAGGCTTCGAAGCGCATCAGGTTGGCGGCCTCGACGTTGACGTAGGCGCGCGCGATGGGAAACTGCACGCCCTGGTTCTGACCGATGGGGCGGCCGAACACGGTGCGCTCCTTGGCGTAGGCCGCGACCTTGTCGATGAACCAGTAGCCGTCGCCGATGCATTCGGCGGCGATCAGCGTGCGCTCGGCGTTCAGGCCGTCCAGGATGTACTTGAAACCCTTGCCTTCCTCGCCGATCAGGTTCTCGACCGGGATTTCCAG
The DNA here is from genome assembly GCF_043119405.1 of Achromobacter sp. 413638. Classification (NCBI taxonomy): domain Bacteria; kingdom Pseudomonadati; phylum Pseudomonadota; class Betaproteobacteria; order Burkholderiales; family Alcaligenaceae; genus Achromobacter; species Achromobacter sp. 413638. The sequence continues at coordinate 37,078 of NZ_JBICCO010000043.1, read as the reverse complement.
GTTGTCGAAGAACAGTTCGTTGGTCTCGTGATTGACCATGTTGGGAATCGGGCGCACCGTCATGCCGTGCTTGATCGCGTGGTGCAGATCCACCAGGAAGATCGACATGCCCTCGGACTTGCGCGTCACCTGATCCAGCGGCGTGGTGCGCGCCAGCAGGATCATCAGGTCGGAGTGCTGCACGCGCGAGATCCAGACCTTCTGGCCGTTGATCACGTAGCGGTCGCCTCGGCGCACGGCGGTGGTCTTGATCTTGGTGGTGTCGGTGCCGGTGGTGGGTTCGGTCACGCCCATCGACTGCAGGCGCAGCTCGCCGGTGGCGATGCGCGGCAGGTATTCGCGCTTCTGCGCCTCGGAGCCGTGGCGCAGCAGCGTGCCCATGTTGTACATCTGGCCGTGGCAGGCGCCGGAATTGCCGCCGCTGCGGTTGATTTCCTCCATGATGACCGAGGCCTCGGTCAGGCCCAGGCCGGAGCCGCCGTATTCCTGGGGGATCAGCGCGGCCAGCCAGCCGGCCTCGGTCAGCGCGCGGACGAATGTCTCGGGATAGCCGCGTTCTTCGTCGATCTTGCGGAAGTACTCGCCGGGGAACTGGGAACACAGGTCGCGCACGGCTTCGCGGATGTCCTGGTAGGCGTGGGTGGCTTGGGGCATGGGGGCTTCTTGGATCGTGATGGATGGAAATTCGGTACAGGATGGACTGTGCCGCAAGGCGCCGGGGCTGCCAATTCACAATTCATTAACACGGCCTTGCTCCGCGCCTAAGCGCGCGATCATGACAAGGGTTTGTCATGCAAGGGGCCGGGTTGTGTCAAGAATTTGCCAAACTGCGTCCGCATAATCATCCGCGATGTGCCCTGGAGGCAGGGCGATAGGATGAATATGCGGAAGAATCTGAGAGTCACCACGGCCTTGTCGGCGATCCTGGCCTTGTTCGTGGTGCTGTTCGCGGCGGCCGCCGCCGCGGGCATCGCGGTGCTGCGCGACAATCGCGCCGATATTGAAGCGCTGGGCAAGGGCAGCATCGAGCGCGCCAGCGACCTGGCCGACATGACCAGCCGGCTGTTCCAGGCGCGCGCGGCGCTGACCGATGCCAAGACGGCGATGGAAGGCGGGCTGGAAGAGGCGCGCAATGCCTCGCTCAAGCAGTCCGAGACCCTGCTCAAGCAGGCCGCCGACAGCCTGGCGCGGCTGCGCGCCAATCCGGACGCCAGCGCGCAGGGTGCGCCGCTGTTCGACCAGATGCTGGCCGCCTATGCGGCCTTCGCCGACCAGACCCTGGCGCCCATGCAGAAGGCGATACAGGGCTGGAACGGCATCGAGGTGAATCGCCTGGTCGACAAGGTGCTGCCGGGCAGCGGCAGCGCCTACGTCAGGCAGGCCGAGGCCTACCAGGCCTATGCCCGCCAGCGCGGCGAGGCGGCGGTGGCCGGCGCCAGCGATACCCTGGCCAGGGTCATCCTGGTGGCGGCGGTGGTGCTGGGGCTGGTGGTGCTGCTGGCCGTGCTGATCCGGCTGGCGTTCCGGCGCGGCATCCTGCGCCCGCTGAACGAGGCCGGCGCGCATTTCGACCGCATCGCCGACGGCGACCTGACCGGCGCGATCGCGCTGCGTGGCGACAACGAGATCGGCGTGCTGTATTCGGCCATGCGCCGCATGCAGACCGGCTTGACCGAGGCGGTGGCCTCGGTGCGCCACGGCGTCGAGGAGATCCATACCGGCTCGGGCGAGATCGCCGCGGGCGGCGCCGACATGTCCGACCGCACCGCGCGCCAGGCAGGCTCCTTGCAGGAAGCCGCCGCCAACATGACGCAACTGGCGCACACCGTGCAGCTGACCGCTGGCAACGCCGACCAGGCCAGCCGCCAGGCGCAGAGCGCCACGCAACTGGCCCAGCGCGGCGGCCAGGCGGTCGACGAAGTGGTGCAGAGCATGCGCGGCATCGCCGACAGCGCGCGGCGCATCGGTGAGATCGTGGGCGTGGTCGACAGCATCGCCTTCCAGACCAATATCCTGGCGCTGAACGCGGCGGTCGAGGCAGCGCGCGCCGGCGAGCAGGGCAAGGGCTTCGCCGTGGTCGCGGGCGAGGTGCGTTCGCTGGCGCAGCGCAGCGCGCAGGCGGCCAAGGAAATCAAGGGCCTGATCGACGATTCGGCGGCGCGGGTCGAGGCCGGCGTGCGTCAGGTGGGCCTGGCCGGCGACACGATGCGCGACATGATGGTGTCGGTGGACCGCGTGACGCAGATCGTGGCCGAGATCTCCAGCGCCACGGCCGAGCAGGCCGCGGGCATCGCCTCGGTCAACCTGGCCGTGGCCGACGTGGAGCGCTCCACGCAGGAGAACGCCGCCATGGTCGAGCAGACGGCGGCGGCGGCTGCCGCGCTGGAAAGTCAGGCGCAGGCCCTGCGGCGCGCCGTGGCGGTGTTCCAGATCGCCGAAGGCGAGGACGAGGCGCGGCAGGCCTCAGCCGCCGGCGAGCTGCGCCAGGGATCCGCCGCCATAGCGCTCGCTCACCAGCGACAGGTTCCCATGCTTGACCTTGTGCTTGACGTGCGCGGCGGCCGACGCGATGTCCTCCGGGCGGATGCGCTCGCATAGGGAAGGCGTGACCGTCAGCGCGCCCACGCCGAGGGTCACGAAGGGGAAGAAGCGCGGCACGCCGTAGCGGTCCTCGGCCTCGATGCCGCCGTTGCGGCGGCCTTCGTCGTCGTAGAGGTCCATGGCACGGTCGTTGAATTCGGCGATGATGCGCTGCACCCGCTCCATCCAGTCGGGGCTGCGCAGCAGCACCACGAAATCGTCGCCGCCGACATGACCGACGAAGTCGCGCAGCGGATCGCAATGCCGCTTGATGACCTCGGCGGTCAGCAGGATCATGTCGTCGCCGCGCCAGTAGCCATATACGTCGTTGAAGGGCTTGAAGTTGTTCAGGTCGCCATAACAGACGGTGAAGTCCTCGGCGTCGTCCAGCAGGGTGGCGATGTGCCGGCTGATGGGGATGTTGCCGGGCAGCGAGGTCAGCGGGTTGGCGTAGCGGGCGGCCTCGATGCGCATCTCGGTGACCGAGCGCACCAGCGTCTCGCCGGTGGCCAGGCCGTCGTAGCGGCCGTCGCGGGTGATGATCAGCCCGTCCATCAGGTAGCGCTGGTCTTCGGAGATCAGTACGTGGCTGAGCTGGTCGATCGATACGTTCAGATCGACCAGCACCGGCTCGCCGTTCATGAAGGTGGAGCAGGTGTCCCGGCCGAACAGCTCGCGCGTGTAGCGCTGCGCGTAGTGCTCGGAGAAATCGCGGCGGTTGATGATGCCGACCGGACGGTTGTCGGCGTCGATCACGGCCACGGCGTGCAGGTGCTTGTGTTCCATGAACAGGCGGTGCACGTCGTCATTGGTGTGCTTGTCCAGCAGGGCGGCGGGCGCCTCGACCTTCAGGCTGGCGGCGGTGCCGCCCGCCGAGCGTTGGGCCAGCGGCGTGGGCGTGCGCACCCGCAGCGAATCGCGCAGCGGCTGCGTCAGCTCGGTCAGCAGCGCCTCTTCGGGGCGGCCCAGCAGCCAGCCCTGGGCGTAGCGGATGTCCAGCTCGCGCACCACGGCCAGGTCCTCGGCCGTCTCGATGCCTTCGGCCACGATGGCGGTGCCCAGGTGCTGGGCGACCTTGAGGATGGCGCGCACCATGTTCTGCTTGCGGTCGTCCTGGCCGATGCCACGGAAGAAGTAGCGGTCGATCTTGACCAGATCGGGCTGCATCTCGGCCCACAACTGCAGGTTGGAATTGCCCACGCCGTAGTCGTCCAGCGCGATGCGCATGCCGTAGTCGCGCAGGCAGGCGAAGGCGCCGCCCAGCGCGGCCATGTGCTCGGACAGCGGATCCTGCTCGGTCAGCTCGACGATGATGCTGGTGGGTTCGAGCGCGCAATCCTTGAGCAGCCGCAGCGGCATTTCGTCGCCCCACAGCGTCCAGTAATGGATCAGGGCGGAGCCGGACAGGTTCAGGAACAGCTTGCCCTGGGCACGTGCTTCATGGAAGCCATGGGCGCCGGCGCGGAAGCTGGCCAGTTCCAGCTGGGGATGCAGGCCCTGGCGGCGGGCCTCGGCAAACAGGGCGTCGGGAAAGTGCAGCGCCGAGTCCAACGGGCCGCGGATCAGGCTTTCATGGCCGTAGATGCGGCTTTGGGCCAGGTCGATGACGGGTTGGAAGCGGGGTTGCAGGAGGCGTTCGCGCAAGATGCCGGCCAGACTGGCGTGACCAGACCCCACTGCCGGAATGGAATGGGGAGCGCCGGCCGCAACCGGCCGGGGCAAAGCGTGAAGAGAGTTCATCGCCGGTGCGTCAGATACGATCAGTGACAAGATTATCCATAGTGACAACAAAATATGTCTGTCTTGTTGCGCGATTGCCATATTCATCATTCTTCCTGCGCTGGCGCAACAGCGGCATGGCACGCCGGGGCGGGCAGGGCGGCGGCGGCCGGCTCCCTTACAATGCCGCCATGACTTCCCCCAAGATTCCCGAATCGCTGCGCCGCGTGGTGCTGGCGTCCAACAATGCCGGCAAGCTGCGTGAGTTTTCCGCCTTGTTCGCCCCGCTGGGCATGGAGCTGGTGCCCCAGGGCGAGCTGGGCGTGCCCGAGGCCGAAGAGCCGCACGTCACCTTCATCGAGAACGCGCTGGCCAAGGCCCGCCACGCCAGCCGCCTGACGGGGCTGCCGGCCCTGGCCGACGACTCCGGCCTGTGCGTGGCCGCGCTGCAGGGCGCGCCGGGCGTGTATTCGGCGCGCTACGCCAAGCTGCATGGCGGCGAGAAATCCGACCTGGCCAACAACGCGTTGCTGGTCCAGAAGCTGGCCGGCCTGGCCGACCGGCGCGCCTGGTACGTGGCGGTGCTGGCGCTGGTGCGGGCCGAGAACGATCCGTGTCCGCTCATCGGCGAAGGCCATTGGCATGGCGAGATCATCGACCAGCCCGAGGGCGCCAACGGCTTTGGCTACGATCCGCATTTCTACCTGCCCGACCTGGGCCTGACCGCCGCCTCGCTGGACCCGGCCGAAAAGAACAGCGTCAGCCACCGCGCCCGCGCGCTGCGCGAGCTGCTGGGCAAGCTCAACCAGGCCTGAGCGGCGCGTCGCCCTTCCTGCATCCGCATCGCAGCATGTCCATCACCATTCCCATCCGCGCTGAATCGGGCGCTTCGCGCCCGCGCCTGGCGACGGGCTCCGCCCTGACCAGCCTGCCGCCACTGTCGCTCTATGTGCACGTGCCCTGGTGCGTGCGCAAATGCCCGTACTGCGACTTCAATTCGCACGCCGCGCCGGGAGAGGGCATTCCGGAACGCGCCTACCTGGACGCGCTGCGCAGTGATCTGGAACAGGCGCTGCCCGGCATCTGGGGCCGGCAGGTCGTGTCGGTGTTCATCGGCGGCGGTACGCCCAGCCTGCTGTCGGCCGCCGGGCTGGACGAGCTGCTGGCGATGTTGCGCGCCTGCCTGAACCTGTGGCCGGACGCCGAGATCACGATGGAAGCCAACCCCGGCACCGCCGAGGCCAGCCGCTTCCGGGACTATGCCGCCAGCGGCGTGACGCGCTTTTCGCTGGGCATCCAGAGCTTCGATGACGTCCAGCTCAAGAAGCTGGGCCGCATCCACGACGCCGCCCAGGCCCGCGCCGCGATCGAGATGGCGCAGCGCGCCGTGTCGCGCGTCAACCTGGATCTGATGTTCGCCTTGCCGGGCCAGACGCTGGCGGCCTGTACGGACGATCTGCGCCAGGCGCTGGCCTTCGGCACCGAGCATCTGTCGCTCTATCACCTGACGATGGAGCCGAACACGGTGTTCGCCAAGTTCCCGCCCGAGGATTTGCCGGACGACGATACCAGCGCCGCCATGCAGGACCTGGTCGAAACCGAGCTGGCCACGGCGGGCCTGGCGCGCTACGAGGTGTCCGCCTACGCCCGGTCGGGCGCGCGTTGCCGTCATAACCTGAATTACTGGGAATTCGGCGACTACCTGGGCATCGGTCCGGGCGCGCATGGCAAGCTGTCTTTCCATGATCGCATCGTGCGCGAGGCGCGCCTGCGCAACCCGGAATCCTGGATGCAGGCCGCCGCCGCGCGCGACGGCAGCCATCTGGCCGAAAGCCGACAGGTCGGGCCGGACGAGCTGCCCTTCGAGTTCATGCTGAACGCCTTGCGCCTGAAGGACGGCGTGGCGGCGACCCTGTTCAGCGAGCGCACCGGCCTGTCGCTGGCCGTCATCGCGCACCAATTGGAGGCAGCGGCCAAACGCGGCCTGCTGGACGCCGATCCCACCCGCCTGCAGGCGACCTCCCTGGGCTGGCGCTTCCTGAACGATCTGCAGGAAATGTTCCTGTAGCAAAAAAGCACCAAGATGGGGCGTTCATGCCCCATTTTTTGCACCATATTGGTGCTACATTTTCCTTCTTACTCGCCGTTGTCCCCGGGGATTCCCTGAGGCCAAACCTGGCACGCTTATTGCTTCCCTCTTTCATGCCAGTCGAGCGGCAGCGCCCTCGACCCTTTTATCTAATGGAGATGACATGGCAAGCCCGAAAGACGTCCTGAAACAGATCGCCGACAACGAAGTCAAATTCGTCGACTTCCGCTTTACCGACACCGTGGGCCGCGAGCACCACGTGTCCGTGCCCACGAGCGCGATCGATGAAGACAAGCTGGAAAGCGGGCAAGCCTTCGACGGTTCGTCGATCGCCGGCTGGAAGGGCATCGAAGCCTCGGACATGCTGCTTATCCCCGACCTGTCCACCGCCAACATGGATCCGTTCCGCGAAGAGCCGACGCTGATCCTGTCCTGCGACGTGGTCGAACCTTCGGACCTGAAGGGCTATGACCGCGATCCGCGCTCGCTGGCCAAGCGCGCCGAAGCCTACCTGAAGTCCTCGGGCCTGGGCGATACCGCCTACTTCGGTCCGGAACCCGAATTCTTCGTGTTCGACGGCGTGACCTGGAACACCGACATGTCGGGCACCTTCGTCAAGATCAAGTCGGAAGAGGCCTCCTGGTCCACCGGCCTGGACTTCGAAGGCGGCAACACCGGCCATCGTCCCTCGGTCAAGGGCGGCTACTTCCCCGTGCCCCCGGTCGATTCGTTCCAGGACATGCGTTCGGAAATGTGCCTGCTGATGGAACAGATGGGCGTGCCGGTCGAAGTGCACCACCACGAAGTGGCGGGCGCCGGCCAGCTGGAAATCGGCACCAAGTTCAGCACGCTGGTGCAGCGCGCCGACTGGACGCAGATCACCAAGTACATCATTCATAACGTGGCTCACGCCTACGGCAAGACCGCCACCTTCATGCCCAAGCCCATCGTCGGCGACAACGGTTCGGGCATGCACGTGCACCAGTCCATCTGGAAGGACGGCCAGAACCTGTTCGCGGGCAACGGCTACGCCGGCCTGTCGGACTTCGCGCTGTACTACATCGGCGGCATCATCAAGCACGCCCGCGCGCTGAACGCCATCACCAACCCGGGCACCAACTCGTACAAGCGCCTGGTTCCGCACTACGAAGCCCCGGTCAAGCTGGCCTACTCGGCCCGCAACCGCTCGGCCTCGATCCGCATCCCCTACGTCGGCAACCCGAAGGGCCGCCGCGTCGAGGCGCGCTTCCCGGACCCCCTGGCCAACCCGTACCTGGCCTTCTCGGCCCTGATGATGGCCGGCCTGGACGGCGTGCAGAACAAGATCCACCCGGGCGATCCGGCCGACAAGAACCTGTACGACCTGCCGCCGGAAGAAGACGCCAAGATCCCGACCGTGTGCGCCTCGCTGGAAGAAGCGCTGGAAGCCCTGGACAAGGACCGCGAGTTCCTGACCCGTGGCGGCGTGTTCAGCAACGACATGCTCAACGCCTACATCGACCTGAAGATGGGCGATGTGAACCGTCTGCGCATGACGACGCACCCGATCGAGTTCGACATGTACTACAGCCTATGAGGTGACGCCCACCCCCGAAGCGCCTTCGGCGCTTCCCCCTCAAGGGGGCGCAGCCAGCGGACCGGCAAAGCCGGCTCCGCGCTGCCTGGGGTGGGGAGGGCTCTGCCGAGTCGTGGCGTTGTCTCCTCCCTTGAGTCGTTTGTCTCCATCGGGTTTGCGGCGGGCCGGCCTGGCCGGCTTTGCCGCGCTCCGGATGGAGTTGTGTTGATTTCTTGCGTTGCGGGTGGCGCGTAGCGCGATGGGTAACTGAGATGAATGTAGAAGCTCTAGACCTGCTCGCCACGTCCGTTTTCCTGGTGAACGGGCGCGGCCACATCGAATACGCCAATGCCGCCGCCGAGGATCTGTTCGGGCGGTCGCGCAAGCAGCTGTGCGGGCAGTCGGCCGCCACGCTGTTCGACAGCCCCGAGCACATACAGTCCTCCATCGATCGCGCCGCCGGCGGCCGCTATGCCGACGTCAGGCAGCTGGCGTTCCTGCGCCGCGCCATGGAATCGGTGGAAGTGTCGGTCACGACCGTCGGGCTGACGGGCCAGCGCTGGCCCGTGCTGATCGAGGCGCGCGAGATCGAGCAGCGCGTGCTGGCCGATCGCAGTCATCGCCTGGTCGAGGAGATCGAGGCGCACCGCGAATTGCTGCGCAATCTCGCGCATGAAGTGAAGAATCCGCTGGGCGGCCTGCGCGGCGCCGCCCAGTTGCTGGAGGCCGAGCTGCCCAACGCGGCGCTGGCCGAGTACACCCAGGTCATCATTTCCGAAGCCGACCGCCTGCAGGCGCTGGTGGACCGCCTGAGCGGACCGCAGCGCGTGCCGCTGAACGCGCGGCCGGTGAACATCCACGAGATCTGCGAGCGCGTCTGCGCGCTGATACAGGCCGAGTTTCGCGACGAGATCACGCTGCTGCGCGACTACGACGCTTCCGTGCCCGACCTGAAGGGCGATGCGGCCCGGCTGATGCAGGCGGTGCTGAACGTGGCCCGCAACGCCGCGCAGGAACTGGTGGCGCGTCCCAGGGACGCCGGCGTGGAGCATGGCCTGGTGACGCTGCGCACGCGGGTGGCGAGGCAGGTCATGCTGGCGCACCGGCAGCACCGGCTGGCGCTGGTGCTCTCGATCATTGACAACGGTCCGGGCGTGCCCGAGCACATCCGCGACCGCATTTTCCATCCGCTGGTGACAGCCCGTGCCGGCGGCACGGGACTGGGCCTGAGCCTGGCTCAGGACTTCGTGCAGCAGCACGGCGGCATCATCGAATTCGAATCCCGGCCCGGGCGCACCGAGTTCCGCCTGGTCCTTCCGATGGAGCCCGCACACTGATGAAACCCGTATGGATCGTCGACGATGACCAGGCCATCCGCTGGGTTCTTGAAAAGGCCCTGGCGCGCGCTGGCATCCCCACCCGCAGTTTTTCCCAATCGGCCGACGTGCTGGATGCCTTGGCGCGCGACGTCCCGTCGGCGCTCGTGTCGGACATACGCATGCCGGGCGGCAATGGGCTGGAGCTGTTGCGCCAGCTGAAGGAACGCCACGCCGGCCTGCCCGTGATCGTGATGACGGCCTTTGCCGACCTGGACAGCACGGTATCCGCCTTCCAGGGCGGCGCGTTCGACTACCTGGCCAAGCCCTTCGATGTGAACGAGGCGGTGGCGCTGATCCAGCGCGCGATGCAGGAGTCCTCGCAGCAGGATGAGGCCGCGCCCGGGCAGGACGAGACGCAGAACAACGAGCGCTGGATGATGACGCAGTCCTCGTCCACCGCCATGCAGGAAGTCTTTCGCGCCATCGGCCGGCTGGCCCAGTCCAAGGTCACGGTGCTGATCACGGGCGAGTCCGGCACCGGCAAGGAGCTGGTGGCGCGGGCGCTGCACGGCCATGGCGTGCGCGCCGGCGGCCCCTTCGTCGCGCTGAACGCCGCGGCGATTCCGCGCGACCTGCTGGAGGCCGAGCTGTTCGGCCACGAACGCGGCGCCTTCACCGGCGCCAACACGCTGCGCCGCGGTCGCTTCGAGGAAGCGCACGGCGGCACGCTGTTCCTGGACGAGATCGGCGACATGCCGATCGAGCTGCAGACCCGCCTGTTGCGCGTGCTGGCCGAAGGCAGCTTCTACCGCGTGGGCGGCGCCCAGCCGGTGCGCGTGGACGTGCGCATCGTCGCGGCCACCCACCAGCCGCTGGAGCAGCGGGTGGAGCAGGGCCTGTTCCGCGAGGATCTGTTCCACCGCCTGAATGTGATCCGGCTGCGCCTGCCGCCCTTGCGTGAGCGCACCGAGGACATTCCGGCGCTGGCCAATCACTTCCTGACGGCCAGCGCCCGCGCGCTGGGCGTGCCGGTCAAGCGCCTGACGCCCGAGGCGCTGGCGGTGCTGACCCGGTTCGACTTCCCCGGCAACGTGCGTCAGCTGGAGAATTTCTGTCACTGGCTGACCGTGATGGCGCCGGGGCAGACGGTGGAACCCGCCGATCTGCCGCCCGAAATCCGGGCGGTGGATTCGCAGCAGGCATCCGGCGCGCCGGCGACGCAGCGCCCTCCCGTGGCCGCCATCGGCACGGTGTTGCCGACCGCGATGCCGGCGCAGGCCGAGCCGGATGCGGCGACGCCGCGCAACTGGCAGGATCCCTTGTTGCGCGACGCGCAGCATCGGCTGGAGCGCGGCGAGCCTGCCGTCATGGCCACGCTGACGCGCCAGTTCGAAAAGATCCTGCTGCAAAGCGCGCTGGATGCCAGCCGTGGCCGACGGGTCGAGGCCGCGACGCGGCTGGGCATTGGCCGCAACACCATCACGCGCAAGCTGCGCGAGCTGGGCATCGAGGACGACTGAGGCACGGGCGCGGCATCGCGCCCGCCTTCAACCCAGCCCGAGCAGGCTTTCGCACAGCCGGGGCGACTTGAGCTTTTCCAGCCACCACTTCAATGCCTCGCCCGGCGGCTCCGCCCGCCACGCATAGGCCACATGCTCCGTCAGGGGCATGCCTTCCTCCGTCTCGCAGATCGTCAGGAGGCCTTGCGCCAGATACGGCGCGGCCAGCGTCACCGGCAGATAGCCGCAGCCCAGGCCGCGCACCTGCGCGTCGATCTTGGCCTGCATCGTGGGCATGACCAGCACGGGCTGCTCCGACAGGATCCCGCGCGTCTGCGGCGGCAGGCCGCGGCTGGTATCGGCCACCACCACCGCGCTATAGCGGTTGAGATCGGCCGGGCCCAGCGGGCGGTCCAGCGCCGCCAGCGGATGGCTGGCCGCCACGCAGAACGCGAACTGCACCTGGCCCATGGCCTGCGAGCGATACGGGCCGGTCGGCTCGCCGGCCGCGCCGGCGCCGACGACCAGATCGGCGCGGCCGGAGGTCAGCGCGTCCCAGTTGCCGCTCAGCACCTCGGTGGAAAAACGCAGCGCGGTGGCGCTGCGCAGCGCCTGGAATTCCTCGATCAGGTCATACAGCGGGCGCCATGGCAGCACGGCGCTGACCGCGATGCGCAGCTCCACCTCCCAGCCCGTGGCGATGCGTTTGACGCGGCAGGCCAGGTCGTCGAGCGATTGCAGGACGTGGCGGCCTTCGCGCAGCAGCGCCTCGCCGGCTGGGGTGAGCCGCGCGCGCTGCCCGCTGCGGTCGAACAGCAGCACGTCCAGTCCGTCCTCCAGCTTGCGGATGGCGTAGGTCACCGCCGAGGGCACCTTGCCCTGTTCGCGGGCGGCCTTGGCGAAGCTGCCGTGGCGCGCGATGGCGTCCACCAGGGTCAGCAGCTCGGGGGTGATGGGCTGGGAGAGCGGGGTCGTGGTCATGCATTCAAAAATTATGAACGTTGTCTTCAAAAACGGGCGACAAAGCAGGCTGCCGTCAGGCGCAGAATATCACTCATGCCGGTTGTGCAGCCAGAAACCGAACGGCGATTCCCGCCAGCAGGTACGGCACAACCATTCATTTTATTGAAATAGGAGTCAGCCATGCTTACCATCCGCCGCAGCGCCGAACGGGGCCATGCCAACCACGGTTGGCTCGACTCGTTCCACACCTTTTCTTTTGCCAACTACTACGACCCGGCGCACATGGGCTTTGGCGCGCTGCGCGTGATCAACGATGACCGCATCGCCGCGGGTCGCGGTTTCGGCACCCATGGGCACCGCGACATGGAGATCATCACCTATGTGCTCGACGGCGCCGTCGCCCACAAGGACAGCATGGGCAGCGGCTCGACCATCCGGCCGGGCAACGTGCAGCGCATGAGCGCGGGCCGGGGTGTGCTGCATTCGGAGTTCAACCCGCTGCCGGATGCCGAAACGCATCTGCTGCAGATCTGGATCGAGCCTGACGTGGCCGGCATCGCGCCGGAGTACGAGGAGCGTGAATTCAGCGATGCGCAGAAGCGCGGCCGCCTGCAGGCGCTGGTGTCGCCGGATGGCGCCGAGGGCTCGATGAAGATCCATCAGGACGCGCGGCTGTACGCGGGCCTGTTCGAGGGCGATGAAAGCGCCGAGCTGCCGCTGGCGGCGGGGCGTCGTGCCTGGGTGCACGTGGCCCGGGGCGAGATCGTCGCCAATGGCCAGACGCTGAAGGCCGGCGATGCGCTGGCGCTCAGCGATGAGGTCGCCGTGAAGCTGTCGAACGGCAAGGACGCCGAAGTGCTGGTGTTTGACTTGAAGTAGAAGACCCCCCCGAGCGCTTGCGCGCTCCCCCAGGGGCGCCGCTACGGACCGGCGGAGCCGGATCCGTGCGGCCCCGGTGGGGGGAGGGCGTGCCACTATTGATGGGTGGCGTGTGTTACTAAGATGGAATGCAGTTGCAGGATTCAATTGGGAGAAATGACCATGACGACCTTGTCTGATGACGGCGCGAGCCAGATTGAAACGGTGGTGGTGCCGCGCAGCAGCGATCTGGGCGGATTCGAGGTTCGGCGGGCGCTGCCTTCGGCGCAGAAGCGCACCGTCGGGCCTTTCGTGTTCATGGACCATATGGGGCCGGTCGAGTTCAGGGCCGGCAGCGGCATCGATGTGCGGCCGCATCCGCATATCGGGCTGTCCACGGTCACGTATCTGTACGAAGGGTCGATGGTGCATCGCGATGGCGCGGGGCATACGCAGACCATCCTGCCGGGCGAGGTGAACTGGATGACGGCGGGCCGGGGCATCGTGCACTCGGAGCGCTCGTCGCCCGAAAGCCGGCAGGCTGATCAGCGGCTCTGTGGCCTGCAGATCTGGGTGGGGCTGCCCAAGCAGCACGAGGAGACCGATCCCGGTTTCGTCCATTACGGGCTGGACGCGCAGCCGGTGGTGGAAGGCGAGGGCGTGCGCGCCCAGGTGGTGGCCGGCGAGCTGTTCGGCAAGACTTCCAGCGTCAAGACGCTGTCGCCGCTGTTCTACGGGGATATCCAGATGCGCGCGGGCTCGACCCTGGTGCTGCCGGCCGAGCATGAAGAGCGTGCGGCCTATCTGGCCACGGGTTCGATCGAGGTCGAGGGGCAGGTGTTCGAAAGCGGCCGCCTAGTCGTGTTCGCGCCGGGCAGGCCGGTGCAGATCCGCGCGGTGAGCGATGCGCGCTACGCGGTGCTGGGCGGCGAACCGCTGGACGGTCCCCGCTTCCTCTGGTGGAACTTCGTGTCCAGCAGCAAGGATCGCATCGAGCAGGCCAAAGAGGACTGGCAGCGCGATCGTTTCGGCCAGACGGTGCCGGGCGATGAGACGGAGTTCATTCCCTTGCCGCCGCCCAAGGCCTGACGGGCATGAGAGATGCTTCCCTGTACAGCGTGCGCCTGCCGCAGAGGGGCTGACGGTTTTGAAAAAACGGCCGGTGACTCGCGTCCCGGCCGTTTCACGCCTGTGCAAGACGCCTGGGCGCGGACTACGCGCCGTCGGCCGGCTCGAAGGCGGCGCCCTTGAACACCCGCTTTGGACTGCCGCGCTCCACCTCATGATGGAATTGGCGGCGGCGGGCGCGTTGCGCCGCGTCCCGCGCCTGCTCGTGGCTGGCCAGCCGATGCGCGATCAACAGCACGGCGAGGCGCTTGTTGGCATGCTGGCTGCGCTCGGTCTGTACCTTCACGCTGATGCCGGTGGCGACGTGCGTGGCGCGCACGGCGGATTCCGTCTTGTTGACGTGCTGGCCGCCAGGTCCGGACGAGCGTGTCGTTTCAAAGCGTATGTCGGCGGCCAGGCTGGGCGCGGGCGCTTCGCAGCGCAAGACGCCGATGAACCAGTTCTTGCGCGGATGGGACGGACGGTAAGGGCTGGGGCAGGTCCATTGGATCGAGCCCTCCCAGTTCGCCGCCAGCGACGCCGCGCCGTCGCCGTCCAGGCTCAGCAGCACGGAGCGGTAAGTGCCGGCCTTGCCGCCGCTTTCGCTTTCGACTATGTCCACATCGACCGAGCGTGCCTGCGCTTCGCGCGACAGTCGCGCCAGCGCCTTGGCCACTGCCAGGCAGCACTCGTCCGGCCCCTGGGCCGAGGATAGTTGCAGCAGGATCATCAGCAGCATCCTCCCCGGGTCTTGTAGGTCAGCACCGGGCGCAGTTTGGCCAGCACCGTCAGCAGGCCGGCCTGTTCCAGGCTGGCGATGATGCTGTCCACCGGCTTGTAGGCTTCGGGCGCTTCTTCGTAGATCAGCTGCTTGTCCTCGCAGATGACGTGGCTGCCCAGCCGGGTCTTGGCGAGTTGCGCGGGGCTGTAGCGCTTGAACAGCCGGTCCTTGCACTCGCTGCGCATCCACTTGCGGCCCGCGCCATGCGCCAGCGAGTACAGGCTGGCCGCGCTGGGAACCGGCGCCACCAGATAGCTGAAGTCGCCGCGCGAGCCCGGGATCACGACCAGCCCGCCATCGGACGGCGTGGCGCCCTTGCGGTGCAGCCAGCCCTGTTCGCCCTGGACCTCGGCGCGCGTGACCAGGTTGTGGTGCACGTCCAGCACCTGTTCGCCTTCCGTGCCGAGCCGGTCCAGCATGCGGCGAGCGACCAACTGCCGGTTGGCCTGGGCGTAGCGCAGGGCGGCGTCGTGCCGGGCCAGGTAGGCCTGGCAATCAGCGCTGTCTTCGGCAAGGCCGTCGTGGCCGTGCCGCTGGACATGCTCTTCCAGGATGGCGCGGCCCAGGCCACGCGACCCGCTGTGGACCAGCAGGACGAGTCGGTCCAGATCCAGCCCCAGCGCGTCGACCGCCTGCGGGTCGCAGACGGTGTCGATGCGCTGCAATTCGGCGAAGTGGTTGCCGCCGCCTATGGTGCCCAGCGCCTGCCGATGGCCGACATCGGCGGGCGCCAGCTCGTCCACCAGCGGCTGCCAGCAGTCATTCAGCGGTCCGTCGATATCGCCGAGCCGCTTTTCCAGCTTGGCCGTCGCGGCCTTGCGGGCGTCGATGCCGGTGCTCCATAGCGACATGCCGCAGCCGATATCGCCGCCGATCAGGGCAGGGTACAGGCGTCCGGTGGAGAAGAAGGCGGCGCCCACCGGATAGCCGCGACCCGGATGCAGGTCGGGCATGCCGGCGACGCGGCGCATGCCGGCGAGCCTGGCGGTCGTGTGTAGTTGCTGGATCGCGTTGCCTTCGATCCAGGTGTCGTCCGAGGCGATCAGCGTGACGCGCTCGGACAGTGCTTGAATGCAATTGCCCATGGAATTTCCATAATCAGGTCTTGGAAAGGGCTTGCTTCCATCGGCATCGGTGCCGCAAGGCGCGGCCACGGCTCACCGGCGCGGCGTATGGCGCGGACGCGGCGATCGCGGCGCACTGCCAGGCAGTGGCCGTGCGGGCGTGATGCGTATGAAAGACCCTGTATGGCAGGACCGGACCAGGGCAGTGCGAATGTCTTGCCGGCTAGTCTGCGGCAAGAAGAATTCAGTCGGGCTGGACGCGGCCTGCAAGGCGGGAAGTCTGTTGTTGTTGCATGATGATTCCTCCTGTGCAGTTCGGTTGATGGGGGTGAGGACGTCGCGCGGATGGCCATACGTGGCGTGGGTGGCGTGCGCGGCGCGGCTTCCTCGGCGGACGTTCGTTGGCGCCGATAAGGGGCGTTGCGCGGGCGTCAGGCCGGAAAGAGCGCAACTCTATCATTGAACTTCGCGGCCTGTCTCGCGGTTGCGGCAAGCCAGGGCCTCATGCGCGTCAATACGTATGAATTGCGCCACAGTGCGCGCGTGCGCGCGGCGCGGCCAGGGCTGGCGCCGCGCAGTATGATGCGCCTCCGGCATCGAGCACAACGCGATCGCCGCGAGACAACAACGGGATGGAGACATCATGCAACGCTTTACCTTGAGCGCGCTGCGCGGCCTGGCCGCGCTGGCGCTGGTCCACGGCGCGGCCGCCGCGCAGGCCGCCGGCTATCCGGCCAAGCCCATCGTATTCATCGTGCCCTACACCGCGGGCGGCACCACCGATCTGGTGGCGCGCACCGCGGGCCAGAAGGTCGCGGAGAAACTGGGCCAGCCCGTCATCGTCGAGAACCGTCCGGGCGCGGGCGGCAACATCGGCATGGACGCCGTGGCCAAGGCCGCGCCGGACGGCTACACCATCGGCTTCGGCGCCATTTCCACCAATGCGCTCAATCCCTTCGTCTATCCGTCGATGCCGTTCGATCCGACCAAGGACTTCACCGGCATCAGCATGCTGGGCGCGTCCTCGGTGGTGCTGGAGACCGGCCCCTCGATCAAGGTCGACAGCGTCAAGGATCTGGTCGCCTATGCCAAGCAGCATCCGGGCACCGCGTTCGGCACGCCGGGAACGGGCACGTCGATGCATCTGGCGGGCGTGATGTTCGATCAGCTGACCGGCGCCGGCATGCAGCACATTCCCTACAAGGGCAGCGCGCAAGGCATCAACGATCTGCTGGGCGGCCATCTGCCCATCATGTTCGACAACCTGCCGGCCTCGTTGCCGCATATCAAGTCGGGCAAGGTCCGCGCGCTGGCCGTGACCGGCAGCAAGCGCGCGCCGGCTCTACCGGACGTGCCGACGCTGGCCGAGCTGGGCTATGGCGCGGCCGTGGTCGATCCGTGGTTCGCGGTCTATGGTCCCGCCAAGATGCCGCCGGAGATCACCAAGACCCTGAGCGAGGCCTTCCAGGCCGCGCTGGCCATGCCCGAGGTCAAGACCAAGCTGGAGCAGGCGGGCTTCATGCCGTATGGCTCGACGCCGGAAGAGGTGGAAAAGCTGACACGCAACCAGCACGAGGCCTTCAAGGCCTTGTCGCAGAAGGTGAAGCTGTCGGCGGATTGACGCCGGGACGGAAGTGACGGCGGCCTGGATGGGCGCGCCGTTCTCGCGGGCGGCCCGGACCCTGGTCCTGGCCGCCCGCGTTGCGTTCAGCGGCCGCGCGCGAAGACCTGCTCGCGCTGCTCTTCCAGCGCCTCGCTGCGGATGAAGTCGCGCACGAAGGCGTCGGCCGGGTGATGATGCAGGTTGTATGGCGTGTCCCACTGCGCGATGCGGCCCTTGCTCATCACGCCGATGCGGTCGGCGATGGCGAAGGCCTCGGCCTGATTGTGCGTGACCAGGATGGCGGTGTGGCCGGTGGCCTTCAGGATCTCGCGCACCTCGAAGGCCAGCCGCTCGCGCGTGTCCACGTCCAGGTTGGAGAAAGGCTCGTCCAGCAGCAGCAGCTCGGGCGAGGGCGCCAGCGCCCGGGCCAGCGCCACGCGCTGCTGCTGGCCGCCGGAGATCTCGTGCGGATAGCTGGCAGCGGCATGGTTCAGCCCCACCAGTTCCAGCATTTCCTCGACTCTCCGCGCGCGCGCCGCGCGGTCCAGCCTGCGCAGGCCGAAAGCCACGTTCTGCGCCACCGTCAGGTGCGGGAACAGCGCGTAGTCCTGAAACATCATGCCGACCCGGCGCGACTCGGGCGCGACCTGCATGTCCGGGGTGGAGATGACCGTGCCGTCCAGCAGGATGCGGCCGGCGCGCAGCGGTTCGAAGCCGGCGATGGCGCGCAGCACTGTGGTCTTGCCGCAGCCGGATTCGCCCAGCAGGCAGCCGATGTGGCCGGCGGGCAGCGACAGCGTCAGGTCCCGCACCACGTCGCGCACGCCCTTGGGCGTGTCGTAGGCCAGCGAGATATGGTCGATTTCGAGCAGATCGGACGACAAGATGTTCAATGTCCCATTTTCAGATTGGTGCGCGCCAGCAGGATGACGGGCAACAGGCCCGCCAGCACGATGGCCAGCGCGGCGACCGCGCCTTCCTCGTAGGTGCCCCGGGCCGCCTCGGCGTACAGCCAGGTGGCCAGCGTGTCGAAGTTCATCGGGCGCAGCAGCAGGGTGGCGGGCAGTTCCTTCATGGCGTCCACGAACACCAGCAGCGCGCTGGCCGCCAGGGCCGGACGCAGCAGCGGCAAGTGGACGCGGCGCAGCGTGCCGGCGGACGTCTCGCCCAGCATGCGCGACGCCTGTTCCAACGACGGCGGAATGCGGGCCAGGCCCGCTTCGATGGCGCCGGTGGAGATAGCGAGGAAGCGGATCGCATAGGCGCACACCAGCGCGCCCATGGAGCCCATCAGCAATAGACCGCCGCCGCCGAACAGGCGGCCCACGGCGGTGTCGATCCAGACGAAGGGCGTGAGCAGCCCGATGGCGAGCACCGTGCCGGGCACGGCGTAGCCCAGGCTGGCGATGCGGCCGCAGGCGCGTCCGGGATTGAAGGCGGCGCTTTCGCGCAGCGTGCGTCCGGCCCAGGCGACGGTCAGGCCGCACAGCAGGGTCACGACGGTTGCGCAGAAGGCCACGGTCAGCGTATTGCGCAGCCCGACCAGCAGCTGGCCCGACACGCCGCCGACCAGATGCAGGCGCTTGTAGGTTTCCACCACCAGGTACAGCGCAGGGGCGACGAAGCCCAGCAGCACGGGAATCCAGCCCAGCGCCGCGGCGACCAGCGCCGCCGGACCGCGCAGGCGGCGCGGCTGCATCGGGCGCATGCGCTGGGTGTTGGCGTAGCGCTGGCGCTTGCGTCCATGCCGTTCCAGCAGGATCAGGCCGACGACGATGGCCAGCATGGTCAGCGCGATCTGGGCCGCGCCGGCCAGGTCGGAACGCGTGACCCAGGTGGTGTAGACCGAGACGGTCAGCGTCTGCACGCCCAGGAATTCCGAGGCGCCGATATCGTTCAGCGTTTCCAGCAGGGCCAGGCTCATGCCGACCACGATGGCCGGACGCGCCAGCGGCAGCGCCACCCGGAAGAACACGCCGGCGCGGCCGGCGCCGAGGCTGCGCGCGGCTTCCAGCAGGCTGGCGGCCTGCGTCATGAACATCACGCGCGTGCTCAGGTACACATAGGGATACAGCACGAAGCCCAGCACGAAGATCGCGCCCTGGATCGAGCGCAGGTCGGGCAGGCGGAACTGGCGCGGGCTGTCGTAGCCCAGGATGGCGCGCAGGCCGGTCTGGATGGGGCCGATGGGATGCAGCAGGTCCAGGTAGGCGAAGGCGATGATGTAGGTGGGCACGGCCAGCGGCAGCAGCAGCGCCCAGGTCAGCGTGCGGCGCGTGGGGAACTCGTAGGCGGTCACCAGCCAGGCCGAGCCGGTGCCCAGCAGGGCCACCAGCGCGCCCACGCCGGCCAGCAGGATGAGGGTGTTGGCCAGCGCCTGGGGCAGCACGTAGCTGGCCAGGTGTTGCCAATGGGCCAGGTCGCCGCCCAGCGCCCACCAGCCCAGGGTCAGCAGCGGCGCGAGCACCGCCAGGGCAATCAGGGCGGCGCCGGCGAGCCAGCCGGCGCCGCGTTCCGTCCAGCGCAGCCGCAGCGGCCGGGACAGGGATTCAGTGTGCATGCTTGTACGTCGATAGCTTCAAGTTCTGGCGTCCGGCGCGTCCGGCTTCCTGAGCGGCAAGGCCTGCCGTCGTCCGCCGGGCATGGAGCCGGGGCGGGCGAGGGCAGGCCTGGAGACCGCCGGGACCGCGCGCCGGAGCCGCGCCCGAGGGCGCGGCCACCGTGCATCAGTTGTCGAAGCCGACCTTGTCGACCAGCTCGCTGGCCTGCTTGCGATGCTTGGCGATTTCGGTCAGGGGCAGCGGGTCGATCTTGAGCTCGCCGAAGCTGGCGATCACGGGGTCGAGCTTCACGCCCTTGCGCACTGGGTATTCATAGTTGGCCTGGGCATACAGCGCCTGGGCGGGCTCGGACACCAGGTAATCCAGCAGTTTAATGGCGTTGGCCTTGTTGGGCGCATGCGCGGCCACGGCGGCGCCGCTGACGTTGACGTGCGTGCCGCCGCTCTTGGCGTTGGCGAAGGTCGGACGGATCACCTTGATGGCGTCGCCCCACTTGCGGGCGTCGGTGCCGGCTTCGGCGTTCTTCATGTGGCCCACGTAGTAGGCGTTGGCCAGGCCGATGTCGCAGATGCCGCCCAGGATGTCGCGGGCCACGTCGCGGTCGCCGCCGGCGGCCTTGCGGGCCAGGTTGGCCTTCACGCCGCGCAGCCATTTCTCGGTGGCTTCGGCGCCGTCGTGCGCGATCATGGAGGCGATCATCGCGGTGTTGTAGGGGTGCTGGCCGGAGCGGATGCAGACCTTGCCCTTCCACTTGGGATCGGCCAGGTCTTCATAGCGGAAGGATTCCAGCTTCAGGTCTTTTTCGACGTACAGCACGCGGTCGCGCAGCGACAGGGCGTACCACTTGCCGTCGGCGCCGCGCAGGTTGGCGGGGATGACGGATTCCAGCGTTTCGGACTTGACCGGCTGGGTCACGCCGCCGTCGACCAGGTCCAGCAGGTTGCCGATGTCCACGGTCATCAGCACGTCGGCCGGCGACTTGGCGCCTTCGGCCTTGACCCGCTCGAGCAGGCCGTCCTTGACGAAGACGGTGTTGACCTTGATGCCGCTTTCCTTGGTGAAGGCGTCCAGCAGCGGTTGGATCAGCTTGGGCTCGCGGGTGGTGTAGAGGCTGACTTCCTCGGCGGCCTGGGCCTGCACGGCGAAGGCGGCGGCGCCGGCCAGGGCCAGGACGCGCAGCAGGGAATTCAGTTGGGGACGCTTGGACATGAAACAACTCCGGCAAGAGGGCGCGGGAAGGGCTGCCTTCCTGCGAGGTGTGCCTGCGGCCTGAGCACATGGCCGGGCCGCATAACGAAAATGATTATCAAATGGAAGTGCGACGATACCAGGAAGATTTCCACCGTTCAACTGCGCGTAAGGAGGTGTGACCGGCGCTTGATCCCCATCAATACGGCATAAGCGTATTACGGAATAATGAGAGCAATTATCATCGAGACCCTGTAGAATAGGGTCAACCCTAATGCCGACCGCCGCCTTTTCACTCTTGCCAGCTTTTGAGTGCGGCTCGGAAACCATCCTCGCGGAGCGCGGACGGGCCGCAAGCCCGGCAACGCCGAACCGCCCATAATTGATACGACATGGCTGCTTTCAATACTGAGCGCGTGCTGAGCGTGCACCACTGGAACGACACCCTGTTCTCCTTCACCACCACGCGTGACGCGGCCTTGCGGTTCCACAACGGCCACTTCGTCATGATCGGCCTGGAAGTCGAAGGCAAGCCGCTGCTGCGGGCCTACAGCATCGCCAGCGCGAACTACGAAGAAAACCTCGAGTTCCTGAGCATCAAGGTGCAGAACGGCCCGCTGACGTCGCGGCTGCAGCATCTGAAGGAAGGCGACACCATCCTGGTCAGCCGCAAGCCCGTCGGCACGCTGGTGGTCGACGACCTCAAGCCCGGCAAGCACCTGTTCCTGTTCGGCACCGGCACCGGCCTGGCGCCCTTCATGAGCATCATCAAGGATCCGGACGTCTACGAACGCTTCGACAAGGTCATCCTGGTCCACGGCGTGCGCTGGGTCAGCGAGCTGGCCTATGCCGACTTCATCGGCAACGAGCTGCCCAATAACGAATTCTTTGGCGAGATCGTGCGCGACAAGCTGGTCTATTACCCGACCGTCACGCGCGAGCCTTTCCGCAATCAGGGCCGTATCACCGAACTGCTGGAAAACGGCAAGCTCTGCCAGGACATCGGCATTCCCCAGATCAACCCCGAGACCGACCGCGCCATGATCTGCGGCAGCCCGCATATGCTGGCCGACATCAGCGCCATGCTGGACGCGCGCGGCTTCACCGTGTCCCCGGGTGTGGGACAGCCGGGTGACTACGTGGTGGAACGCGCGTTCGTCGACAAATAAAGCGCCGCGCCGATCCCGCCGCACAGCGTGTTCGCCGAAGTACAAAAAGCCCATCGCATGCGATGGGCTTTTTGCTGGGCGCGGCGTATATCCGACCCACGCCGCGCGGCCGGTACGCGGAGCACCGGGCGCCGCGCATGCCGGCGCGTCGTGCTCACTCGGGCTGGATCCCCGCCTTCTTGATGATGTCTCCCCATTTCGCCGCTTCCGCCTGCTGGAAGCGGGCCAGCTCTTCGGGCGTGGAGCTGGCGGGGTCGGTGCCCGTCTGCGCATAGAACTGCTTGGCCGGCCCGCTTTGCGTGGCCTTGACCAGCAGTTCGTTCAGGCGCCTGGCCACGTCCGGCGGCGTGCCCGCCGGCGCGTAGGCCGCGAACCAATAACCCATTTCATAGCCCGGCACGCCGGCTTCCGCGATGGTCGGCACCTCGGGCGCCAACGGCGAGCGGGCTAGTCCCGTGACGCCCAGGGCGCGCAGCTTGCCGGACTTGACCTGGGGCAGGCCGGTGGCGGTGTCGGTGATCATCATGTCGATCTGGCCGCCCAGCAGATCCGTGACGGCCAGCGGATTGCTCTTGTAGGGTACGTGCAGCAGCTGCACATTGGCCATCTGTTGCAGCAGCTCGCCGGCGATGCGGCTGCTGGAGCTGCCGCTGCCGAAGCTGAGCTTGCCGGGCGACTGGCGCGCCTGCGCGATAAAGTCGCCGACGCTCTTGGCCGCCGAATTCGGATTGACCACCATGATCTGGCCGCCCTTGCCCAGCAGCGTCAGCGGCGCATAGTCCTCGACGGGCCGGTAGGTCAGCGTCTTGTACAGATGCTGGTTGGCGGCGTGCGTGGTGTTGGTGGTGATGAGCACGGTATAGCCGTCGGGCGCGGCGCGCGCGGCGGCGGCCGCGCCGATCATGGCGCTGGCGCCGGGCTTGTTCTCGATCACCACGGCCTGGCCGGTCTGCTCCGTGACGCCCTGGCCGATGGCGCGCCCGATCTGGTCGGTGGCGCTGCCGGCCGCGAAGGGCACGATGAAGGTGATGGGCTTGGCGGGGAAGGACTGGGCCGAGGCGGCCAGCGGCAGGGCGGCTGCCAGCAGCAAGGCGAGCCGGTTCCGAAGGGGCGTGCGCATCGTGTGTCTCCTGTGTGTGTTCTTGTAGGGTGGATCAGGCGGCCGCTGGGCGGTCGCCAGGTATGTCGGGCAGACGGGCGGCCAGCGCGGGGCTGACCTGCACCGTCATGTCCAGCAATCGGAAGGACAGGCTCTTGCCGTGAGCGTCCAGGTTGAGCGCGTCGTTGACGCCGCCATCCAGCGCGTTTTCCAGCACGAAGTTCATCGCGTGCAGGCTGGGCAGCAGGTAGCGGACCACGCGGCGCGGATGGCGGCTGGCGAACCAGGCCGCCACGCGGGCTTCGCTGACCTGGGCGGCCAGGATCGCGTAGCATTCCGGGTCCCAGGCGATCAGGCTCAGGTTCGAGATGTCGCCCTTGTCGCCCGAACGGCCATGGCCGAGGCGATACAGGGGCACGCTGACGAGGTCGGCGCTCATTGCGGGATCTCCTCCAGGAAGCGCCAGCCGGCGCGCACCGCGTCGCGCGGGATGGTGCAGGACATCATGTTCAGGCGCGGCCGCAGGGCGGTGCGCACGCCGCCGCCGCCGGCCGGGCCGCAGGTGTAGAGCGCGGTCACTTCGCGCAGCAGCCGTTCGGCCTGGGCGCGCTCGGCGTGCGTCGCGGCCAGGCGCAGGCGCACGTCGCGCGCCCGGCCTTCAGGCAAGCCGGCCAGCATGTCGCCGCCGTCGTCGCCCAGCACGCTGACCACGCCGATGAGATCGGCGCGCAGTCGCAGCGCCGCGCCCAGGCGCCGGCGCACGATGTCCGCCGCCTGCCGGGCACGCGCTTCGGCCTGCACGCCGGCGTAGGAAATCTCCGCCTCGGCCAGCCAGCCGCCGCGATAGCAGACGTTGACCTTCAGTTCATCGGGACGGGCATGACCGGTGACGCCTTGCACCGCCACGCGGTCGGCGCCCAGCTCGACCACGCGGGCCTGGCTCAGGTCGGCGGTCACGTCCGGCGTCAGATAGCGGGCGGGATCGTGGACTTCGTACAGCAGCTGTTCCTTGGCCGTGCGGGCATCGACCATGCCGCCGGTGCCGTCGGCCTTGCCGATGACGAACTCGCCATCGGACTGGATCTCGGCGATGGGGAAGCCGGCTTGGTGCAGATCGGGCACGTCCTTCAAGCCCGGCACGCTGAAGTAGCCGCCCGTGACCTGCAGGCCGCATTCCAGCATGTGGCCGGCGATGGTGGCGCGTCCCAGACGGGGCCAATCGGCCGCGTCCCAGCCGAAATGGGCCAGCGCCGGTCCCAGCGTCAGCGAAGGATCCGCCACGCGGCCGGCGACCACGATCTGCGCGCCCGCGACCAGCGCCTGGGCGATCTCGGCCGCGCCCAGGTAGGCGGTCGCGCTGACCACGTCCAGGCCGTCCAGCGCCCCGCCCAGCCGTTGGCGCAGCAGGTCGCGCTGCCCGGGCGCGTCCAACGCATCGCCGTGCACCACCGCGATACGCGGCGCGGCCAGGCCCTGCCGCGCGGCCAGTTCCGCGATGCGCCGCGCCGCGCCCTGCGGGTTGGCCGCGCCGAAATTGCTGACGATGGCGATGCCGTGGCGCTGGCAGTCGCCCAGCACGGGGCCGACCAGATCATCCAGCAGCGGCTCGTAGCCAAGGCGCGGATCCTCGTTGCGCGCCAGCTGCGCCAGCGCCAAGGTGCGTTCGGCCAGCGTCTCGAAGATCAGCGTGCCGCCGCCGCGCGCGGCCAGCGTGCGCACCACGGCGGGCGCGCCGTCGCTGCGGTCGCCGGAGAAGCCGGAGGCGCAGCCGATATGAAGGGGAGAGCGGGGCATGGCGTTCATGGACGGGCACAGGTTGGGGGCCACTATAGGCAGCGTCCAGTCATCCGTAAAATAGAAATATCGGATCAATTCATAGAGAAAAGCCATGAATCTCTCTGCCCGCCAGCTGCGCGCCTTCGTGGCCCTGGCCGACGAGAAGCACTTCACGCGGGCGGCGCAGCGCTGTCACCTGACGCAGCCCGCCTTCAGCGCCCTGATCCGCCAGCTGGAAGACAGCGCCGGCCTGCGCCTGTTCGACCGCGACACACGCAACGTCGAGCTGACGGCGGAAGGGCGCGTGCTGGAGGCCTCGGCGCGCCGCCTGCTCGCCGACATGGAACTGGCCATGGATGATCTGCGCGACCACGCCGCGCGGCGCCGGGGCCGGGTGACGCTGGCCGCGTTGCCGTCGCTGGCGGCGGGCTGGCTGCCCGGCCTGCTGGCGGGCTTCCGTGAGCGGCATCCCGGCATTTCGATCGACCTGCGCGACGCCCTGCTGGATCCCTGCCTGGACATGGTTCGCAGCGGGCAGGCGGATTTCGCGGTGGCCTCGGAGCGGCCGGACATGAGCGAGCTGGCGAGCGAATTCCTATACGCCGACCGCTATTTCCTGGTGTGCCGTGGCGATCATCCATTGGCTCAGGTGGAGCAGGCGCGATTGCGCGACATCGCGCGCTATCCTCTGATCCAGCTGGCGCGCGGCAGCAGCGTGCGCAAGCACCTGGACGTGGCATTAGGCGCGGCCGCGCCACCGCCGGTGTTCGAGGTGGAGCATCTGGCCACTGTGACCGGCCTGGTCAGGGCGGGGCTGGGCGTGTCGGTGGTGCCGGCGATGACATTGTTCCATTTCGGCGGCGAGGACTTGCGCATCGTGCCGCTGGCCGGACGCGCGCTGACGCGGCCCCTGCACTTGGTGCGGCGCGAGGGGCGCAGCCTGTCGGTGGCGGCGCAGGCCTTGTATGACCTGCTGCGGGAGCGGCGCGTCGAGCTGGGTGGAGAGGGATAGACTGGCGGGAGGCCCTGTGGGACGGGCACAGGCCGTACATCATGCTGTCATCGGCGTGGGTAACATGACAGGGCCGCGGCCTTGCCGCCATCGTTTGCCGCGTCGCTTCAGTGGTGGACCCGCCGCGCACCGTGGCGGCAAGCCGGAGCTTTCGCAATATGCTATTGGTGATTAAAATCCGATAGTTCAAGCATCTGTACGACCTTACAAGGATTCCGCCCATGAGCAAGCAAATCATCCACACCGACGCCGCGCCCGCCGCCGTCGGCCCTTACTCGCAAGCGGTCGCCGTCAGCGGCGGCAAGACGGTCTATCTGTCCGGCCAGATCGGCCTGGAGCCCGGCACCGGCGATCTGGTGTCCGAGAACTTCGACGCCCAGGTCCGCCAGGCGTTCGCCAACATGCAGGAAGTCATCAAGGCGGCCGGCGGCACGCTGGACAACGTCGTCAAGCTGACCCTGTTCCTGACCGACCTGGGCAAGTTCGCGGCCGCCAACGCCATCATGGCCGAGATCATTCCTCAGCCTTTCCCGGCGCGCTCCACCATCGGCGTGGCCAGCCTGCCCAAGGGCGCGCAGTTCGAGGTCGAGGCCATCCTGGTCCTGTAAGCACCACCGGGGCATTTCATTACCGAGGCGCGTTCCTCCATGCCGGCCGCCGCAGCGGCACCCAAGCGCGCGAGCGCTGCCAAGGGCGGCGCCGGCAAACCGCTGACGGATACGGAGCGCAAGCTCCGCAATCTGGGTCTGGTGTCGCCCGAAGACTTCGTGCTGCATTTGCCGCTGCGCTATGAAGACGAGACCCGCGTGGTTCCGATCGCCTCGTTGCGGCCGGGCTTTTCCGCGCAGGTCGAAGGCGAGATCACCAAATCCGAGGTCCTGTACCGCCCCAGGCGTCAGCTGACGGCCACGCTGGCCGACGACAGCGGTGAGCTGCAATTGCGCTGGCTGAATTTCTACCCTAGCCAGCAGAAGCAGGTGACCGTGGGCAAGCGTCTGCGCGCGCGCGGCGAGGTCCGCGGCGGCCTGTTCGGCCGCGAGATGGTGCACCCGCGCATGGTCAACGCCGATGCGCCGCTGCCCACCGCGCTCACTCCCGTCTATCCCAGCACCGAAGGCCTGCCGCAGCTGACGCTGCGCCGCGCCATCGCGCAGGCGCTGGATCGCGCCGACCTGTCCGACACCCTGCCGCCGGTGGCGCGCGAGCGCTATGCGCTGCCGCTGTTCGAGCCCGCCATCCGCGCGCTGCACACGCCGGCGCAGGGCGAGTCGGAGCAGGCGCTGCTGGAACGGGTTCACCCGGCATGGCGGCGCATCAAGTTCGACGAGCTGCTGGCGCAGCAACTGTCGTTGGCCGCCGCCCGGGCCGCGCGGCGCGTCAAGGAAGCCGCGCCGCTGCCGCCCAGCGACGCGCCGGACGGGGTGGTGGCCCGGCTGTACGAAACCCTGCCGTTCAAGTTGACTGGCGCGCAGCAGCGCGTCGTGCGGGAAATCGCCGCGGACCTGGCGCAGCCGTATCCGATGCATCGCCTGTTGCAGGGCGACGTGGGCAGCGGCAAGACCGTGGTCGCGGCCATCGCCGCGGCCCAGGCCATCGCGGCCGGGGCCCAGGTGGCGTTGATGGCGCCCACCGAAATCCTGGCCGAACAGCACTTCCGCAAGCTCGCCGCGTGGTTGCAGCCGCTGGGCGTGAACATCGCCTGGATGACCGGCAGCCTGACGGCCAAGGCGCGGCGCGAGGCCGCCGCCGCCGTGGCCGAGGGCAGCGTGCAGCTGGTGGTCGGCACGCAGGCGCTGATCCAGGACCATGTCGAATTCCACCGGCTGGGCCTGTCCATCGTCGACGAGCAGCATCGCTTCGGCGTGGGCCAGCGCCTGGCGCTGACCAAGAAGGGCGAAACCGTGCGCGGCCGCATCGTGCCGCACCAGCTCAACATGAGCGCCACGCCCATCCCGCGCACGCTGGCCATGACGTTCTTCGCCGATCTCGACGTGTCGGTCATCGACGAGCTGCCGCCCGGCCGCACGCCGGTGGTGACCAAACTGGTTTCGGACGCGCGCCGCGAGGAGGTCATCGCGCACATCGCCCAGGCGGCGCGCGCCGGCCGTCAGGCCTACTGGGTCTGCCCGCTGGTCGAGGAAAGCGAGGCGCTGGAATTGCAGACCGCCGTCGATACCTACGAAGGCATGCGGGCCGATCTGCCGGACCTGCGCATCGGCCTGGTGCATGGCCGCCTGCCGCAGGCCGAGAAGGCGGCGGTGATGCAGGCGTTCCGCGAAGGCGAGGTCGACCTGCTGGTGGCCACCACCGTCATCGAGGTGGGCGTGGATGTGCCCAATGCGTCGATGATGGTGATCGAGCACGCCGAGCGCTTCGGCCTGGCCCAGCTGCACCAGCTGCGCGGGCGGGTAGGGCGCGGCACTGCCGAATCGGTCTGCGTGCTGCTCTATCAGACGCCGCTGTCGCAGATCGCGCGCGAGCGCCTGCGCGCCATGTTCGAGACATCCGACGGCTTCGAGATCGCCCGGCGCGACCTGGAGCAGCGCGGCCCCGGGGAATTCCTGGGCACGCGGCAGTCCGGCATGGCGCTGCTGCGCTTCGCCGACCTGGAGACCGACGCGGCCATCGCCGAGGATGCGCGCGACGCGGCGGTCTGGCTGCGGGCCGAGCATCCCGACGCGGTCCAGGCGCACCTGGCGCGCTGGATGCGCGGTCGCGAGGACTTCCTGCGCACCTAGATGAACCACCCTAAACTTTTCGCCGACGGCCCGCTGGCCGCCGCATAACCCGGGGGGCGTATGACTCTCACCGAACTCAAGTACATCGTGGCGGTGGCACGCGAGCGCCATTTTGGTCGGGCTGCGGAGGCCTGTTTCGTCAGTCAGCCCACGCTTTCCGTCGCCATCCGCAAGCTCGAGGACGAGCTGGGCGTGACCCTGTTCGAACGCGGCGGCGCCGAGGTCGGCGTGACGCCGATCGGGCAGCGCATCGTGGCGCAGGCGCAGAAGGTGCTGGAGGAAAGCGCCAGTATCAAGGAGATCGCGCGCCAGGGCCACGATCCGCTGGCCGGGCCGCTGCGCGTGGGCGTGATCCATACCATCGGTCCCTACCTGCTGCCGCGCCTGGTGCCCGAGCAGATCCGTCGCACGCCGCAGATGCCGCTGCTACTGCAGGAAAACTTCACCGTGCGCCTGGTCGAGTTGCTGCGCCAGGGCGAGATCGATTGCGCCATCATGGCCTTGCCTTTGCCGGAGGCCGGCCTGGTCATGCAGCCGCTATACGATGAACCCTTCGTGGTGGCCGTGCCCAACGACCATGAACTGGCGAAGCAGGCCGCCGTCGACGCGCAGGACCTGAAGCAACAGACCATGCTGCTGCTGGGCAGCGGCCATTGCTTCCGCGACCAGGTGCTGGAGGTCTGTCCCGAGCTGTCGCGCTTTTCCGCGGCCAGCGACGGCATCCAGCGCACCTTCGAGGGCTCGTCGCTGGAAACGATCCGCCACATGGTGGCGGCGGGCATCGGCGTCACCGTGCTGCCGGTGACCGCTGTGCCGGAGCAACCTCCCTCGAACAGCCTGCTGCGTTACTTGCCGTTCGAAGGCCAGGTGCCGGAACGCCGCGTGGTGCTGGCCTGGCGCCGCAGCTTTCCGCGACTCGCGGCGATCGAGGCGCTGGCGCAGGCCGTCTATGAATGCGGGCTGCCGGGCGTGCAGATGCTGGCGGGCGAGGTCACGGCAGAACAGGATTAGCCCACCCCCGAGCGCTCCCGCGCTCCCCCCTCAAGGGGGCATGCCCACGGACCGGCGGAGCCGGCTCCGTGGCATCCCGCGGGCAGTTCCTGGCTGCGGAGCGTGATTCGCGATTGCAGCGTTTAGCTCTTGCGTGGCTTGAGCCGCATCAATGTTGGGTCGGTGTGCGGTCCCAAGTCTGTCGTAGCAGCAGTGTTATCCTTGCTCAGTCCATTCAACAGGAGTCATCGATGGCCAAGTCCTCCAAGAAGACCACCAGTGTTCCGCGCATCAACATCGGCATTTCCGACAAGGATCGCGCCGCGGTTGCGGGCGAGCTGTCCAAGCTGCTTGCGGATTCGTACACGCTGTACCTGATGACGCACAACTTCCACTGGAACGTCACGGGGCCAATGTTCAATACGCTGCACCTGATGTTCATGACGCAGTACACCGAGGAATGGAACGCGCTGGACAGCATCGCCGAGCGCATCCGGGCGCTGGGCCACTACGCGCCGGGCACGTACCGCGAATACGCCAAGCTGTCGTCGATCGCCGAGCCGGACTCGGTGCCGGAAGCGCTGGAAATGGTGCGCCTGCTGGTCAGCGCCAACGAGTCGGTCGCCAAGACCGCGCGCGCCGCCTTCGAGAAGGCCGACGCCGCCAATGATCAACCCACGGCCGATCTGCTGACGCAGCGTCTGGACGTGCACGAGAAGAATGCCTGGATGCTGCGCAGTCTGCTGCAGTGATTCGGCGCGAGCCGCGATAGCGCGGCCGATCAACCCCGCCACGCACCCTCGCGTCGCGGGGTTTTTTTGTGGACCCCCAGGATGGACAACTCCGTCCGGGGGAGAAGGCGTGTATCGGCGAACGCCGTGTGGCGCGTTTCAGCCCTGGTGCGACAAGGGGCGCACGGGTACCGGCGAGATGCGCTCGGGCGGCGGCGAGACCCGCCACGACGAGCGCCGGCGTAGCGCGCCCAGCAGTTTCAGGCCCTGGGGCCAATCGCCCAGCCCGCTGTCGGCGTTGATGTGGCCGGCGCCGGGCACGACCACCAGGCGGCTGCCCCAGTGTTCCGCGAACAGGCGCGCGCGCTCCAGGCGGCAATAGGGATCGTTGTCGCTGGCCACCACCACGCTCTGGAAGGGCAGCGAGGTCCGGGGGATCGGCGCGAAGCCGCGCAGACAGTCCGGGGCGTCGGCGCGTTCCACGTCTGCCGGCGCCACCAGCAGGGCGCCCGCCACCTTGGCGCGCAGCGGCACCGGCAGCGCGGCGCAGGCCAGGCAGCCCAGGCTGTGCGCTATCAGCAGCACCGGACTGCGGGCCTTGTCCACTTCGGCCGCCACGGCGGCGGTCCATTCGGCGCAGGACGGCTGTTCCCAGTCCCGCTGCTGCACCCGTATCGCGTGCGGCAAGGCGTCCGCCCAGCGGGATTGCCAGTGATCGGGTCCGGAGTTTTTCCATCCGGGGACGATGATCGGTTGGAGTCTCATGGCGGCCATGATGCCGCGCCGGCTTAGTAACGCAAACGAATAAATCCTCTTTTACATATATCCCTGAAGGCATAAGGGAAATGCGGGAAAGTGATGCGTCCCATCAAGTTTTCCGCACAAAAAAAGGCGGGCCGGAGCCCACAATGACAGTGATCTTTCAGTGTATGCTTTGCCGTGCAAACGCATAGCAGCCGGGCGGAATTCACTGATAAAGCCGGCCTACGCCCGGTGAAAACCAACGATTACATGCCAATAGAGGAGTCCACTCATGAAGCCAGCATTCCGTCTGACCCCGGTCATCGCCGCCTTGGGTGTTGCCGCAGGGTTGACGTTCGCAGCGGGCGCGCAAGCCCAGACGATCAAGATCGGCGTGGTCGGCCCGACCACCGGCCCGGTCACCCAGTACGGCGACATGGTCCGCGAAGGCGTTGACACGGCGGTCGAGCGCATCAACGCCGCCGGCGGCGTCAATGGCAAGAAGCTGGAAACCGTCGTCATCGACGACGGCTGCGAACCCAAGCAGGGTCCGGTGGCCGCCAACCGCGTGGTCAACAGCAAGATCGGTTTCGTGGTTGGCCACGTCTGCTCGGGCGCGACCATCGCCGCCGCCGACGTCTACAACAACGAAGGCGTGGTCATGGTGACCCCGTCGGCCACCTCGCCGGCGCTGACCGACGGCAAGAACTACGAGTTCATCTTCCGCACCATCGGCCGCGACGACCAGCAGGGCCCGGCCGCCGCCAAGTTCGTCCTGGAAAAGCTCAAGCCGAAGAAGGTCGCCGTGCTGCATGACAAGCAGTCCTACGGCCAGGGCATCGCCACCGCGGTCAAGAACGACCTCGAGAAGGGCGGCATCCCGGTCGCGATCTTCGAAGGCATCAACGCCGGCGACAGCGACTACTCCGCCGTCATCACCAAGCTCAAGAGCGGCGGCGTGGACTTCGTCTACTACGGCGGCTACCACCCCGAAATGGGCCTGCTGCTGCGCCAGGCGGCCGAACAGGGCGTGAAGGCCAAGTGGATGGGTCCGGAAGGCACGGGCAACCCGGACATCAACGCCATCGCCGGCGACGCCGTCGAGGGCATGCTGCTGACGCTGCCGGCGGACTTCAGCCAGAGCGCCGCCAACGCCGAGATCGTGAAGGCCTTCCAGGCCAAGAAGCGCAACGCCGCGGGCGCGTTCCAGATGACCGCCTACACGGCCACCCTGGCCATCGCCGACGGCATCAAGGGCGCTGGCAGCGAGGATCCGGCCAAGGTCGCCAAGTTCCTGCACGCCAACACGCTCGACACCCCGATCGGCAAGATCTCCTGGAACAAGCAGGGCGACCTGACGAACTTCCAGTTCGACGTGTTCACCTGGCACAAGGACGGTTCCAAGACCGTCTACAAGTAAACCGGCGCATGCCGGAACCGTCCCCGGACCCGCAGCGCGCGGGTCCGGGGAAGGGCTCGCGACGGGCCGGAAGCCTAGCGTTCCGGCCCGTTTCCTATTGGGCGGCCAGGCGGAGCGTCGTGCCTGTCCGAGGGCGGCCCGCCCTCGCGGACGGTGGGCCGAAACCGCCGATTTGGCTCGGTCCGTCCGGACTCGGGAACCGGGCCGGGCCGCTATGGTCGAACGCCGATTCCCGACTTTTGCGTAGAATGCGGCGCAATTGAACTCTTTTTGTGGACATCATGACCAAGGCCCTGCTAGTCGAAGACGATCCCAAGCTATCGCGCCTGATCGCCCAGTTCCTGGAGCGACATGGGTTCAACGTGGCGCAGGCCTATCGCGGCGACCACGCGGTCGAGGCGTTCCGCAGGCACGATCCGGCCATCACCATCCTGGACCTGATGCTGCCGGGCCGCGATGGCCTGCAGGTATGCCGCGACCTGCGCGCGTTCTCTTCCGCGCCCATCCTGATGCTGACCGCCCGCGAGGACGATCTGGACCAGATCCTGGGCCTGGAGTCGGGCGCGGACGATTACGTCATCAAGCCGGTCGAGCCGCGCGTGCTGCTGGCGCGCATCCGCGCGCTGCTGCGCCGGCACAGCCAGCTGGACGAACCGCCGGAGCGTCTGGAATTCGGCCCGCTGGTCATCGACCGGCGCACCCGCGCCGTGGTGCACGCGGGCGCGGAGGTCGACCTGACCACCATGGAATTCGAGATGCTGTGGGCGCTGGCCAGCCAGGCCGGGCAGGTGCTGACCCGCGACGACCTGCTCAATGCCGTGCGCGGCATCGAGTTCAATGGCCTGGACCGCAGCGTCGACGTCTGCGTCAGCAAGCTGCGCCGCAAGCTGGACGACGACCCGCGCGATCCGGCGCGCATCAAGACCGTGTGGGGCAAGGGCTATCTGTTCTCGCCCAAGGCACACGAGGGCGAGGATGCTTAAGTTCGTCCTGCGGCTCTTCGTGGTGCTGGCGGTAGGCTTCGTGATCTCCAACGAGATCGTGGACCGTTCCGCCAACTACCTGTTCGAGCCGGTCAGTGATGCCTATACGCGCGAATCGGTGCGCGGCCAGATCCACAGTCTGGTGCAGGAGCTGTCGCGCATCGAGCCGGCCTCCCGGCAGACTCACATCGACGACCAGCTCGCGCCGTACTACGGCCTGCGACTGCGGGTCGTGAACGCGCGCGATTACAACGCCAGCGACAAGGAACGGCAGGCCATCCGCGCGGGCGATTTCTTCATCCGCGACAAGATGCAGACCTTCGTGGCCGGCATCCCGGGCGCGGGCGGCCAGTGGCTGGAGCTCAAGCTGCCGCCCGAACCGTCGATCGGACCCTGGGTGATCGCGGCGGTCTATTCCGCGCTGGGCCTGCTGCTGTGCGCGTTCATGCTGGTGTGGGCGCTGCCCATCTGGCGCGACCTGGAGGCGCTCAAGACGGCGGCGCAGCGCATGGGCCAAGGCGACCTGCAGGCGCGCGCCCGGCTGTCGCGCCATTCCAGCATCGGCAATCTGGGTGAAACCTTCAACCAGATGTCCGAGCGCATCGGCGCCCTGATCAGCAACCAGCGCGAACTGACCAACGCCGTCTCGCACGAGCTGCGCACGCCCATCGCGCGCCTGTCGTTCGAGCTGGACATGATGGGCCGCGAACGGGACGAGGCCGCGCGCGCGCGCCTGATCGAGGAAATGAAGAACGACGTGGCCGAGCTGGACAGCATGGCCTCCGAGTTGTTGATGTATGCGCGGCTGGAGCACAGCGACGGCCTGGCGCTGCAGGCGCAGGACGCGCGCGGCTGGCTGGACTCCGTGGTCCAGCATGCCGATTTCGAGGCTGGCCAGCGCGGCGTGCGTTGCGAGGTGGCGCTATGCCAGGTGGCGCAGGTGCACCTGAACCAGCGCTACATGACGCGGGCCCTGCTGAACCTGCTGCAGAACGCCATCCGCTACGCCGGTGGCAATATCCGGGTGAGCCTGGTCTCGCCCGCGCCGCGCGAGTATGTGCTCATGGTGGACGATGACGGTCCCGGCATTCCTCTGGCGGACCGCGAGCGCATCTTCGAGCCGTTCATCCGGCTGGACGAAAGCCGCGACCGCGGCACCGGCGGTACCGGCCTGGGGCTGGCGATCGTCAGCCGGGTGGCGCGCTGGCACAACGGCACGGCCGAGGTGGTGGACAGCCCGCTGGGCGGGGCCCGTTTCATCATCAGCTGGAAGGCAGCCTGAGCGCTGCGACGCTGCCCGGAAGGCCGCTCTGGACGGGCATCTTCAATAAACTTCACAAACATCCTGTCCAATCTTTACAAACTCCATACAAAGCAGGAAAGAACGGAGCTTGACCCATCGATAGCATGACGGCAGTTCTCATCAGAGGCTTTGCCGCACGTCATGTTCCCGTTTGCCCGTACCCTTGTCCTAGGCGCATTGCTGGCTTTTGCCGGCGGTTGCCAGGGCGTGCCGCCGGCCAAGCCGCCGGCCATATCCAAGGGCGACTATCACGCGGTGGTGAGCTATCTCACCAAGCGCATTTCCCATGACCTGAGCGCGCTGGACGTGCCCGGGCTGTCGATCGCGCTGGTCGATGATCAGAAGCTGGTCTGGAGCGCCGGGTTCGGCTATGCGGATGAGGCGCGCCACCGCAGCGCGTCCAGCGACACGCTGTACCGCGTCGGTGCGATTTCCAAGCTGGTGACGGCGGCGGGCGTCATGCGCGCCGCCGACGACGGGCGCCTAGCGCTGGACATGCCCGCGGCGCAGGCGCTGCCGCAGTGGGAGATCCAGCCGCGCCGCGCGGCCATGCAATGGCTGGGTGCGCATCCGGTCACCGCGCGCAGCCTGCTGACGCTGCGCCCGGACACGCCCGAGGACACCATGGGCAGGGCACGTTCCGACATGGGCTATGCCTTGCTGGGCGACATGGTGGCGCACGCGGCCGAAGAGCCCTTCGACACCTATATGCGTCGCGCGATCCTGCGCCCGCTGAACATTTCCCGCGCCGGCTACCAGGCCGATGAGCGCATGCTGGAGCTGCGCGCCGCCGGCTATCGGCGCGGCAAGCCCTGGTCGGAAGCGCCTCTGGACAACGCGGCCGCCGAGGGGTTGTGGATGAGTTCGTCGGAGATGGCGCGCTTCAGCAGCATGCTGTTCGCCGAAGGCCGCTACCGCGATACCCGAGTGCTCAAGGCCGAGTCCGCGCAGGCGATCCTGAACCTGGAAACCGTGGCCGATGGCATCAGCCTGCCTTGCCGGCTGGCCCTGTCCTGGCTGGTCGCGCCCTGTGACGAGGACGGCGTCGCGGGCGACGCGATGCGTTCGCACAGCGGCGCTACCGAAGCCTTTCATTCCCGCTATGTACTGGCCCCGCGCGACAAGCTCGCCGTGCTGGTCATGAGCAATGCCGATACGGCCGAGCCGCTGGTGGCATCGGTTTCGACGCTGGCCATGACGCTGATGCGCCAGGCCAAGTACGGCGACGACGTCCGCTAGATTTGACGCCGCGTGCCGCGCGGCGGCTGTAAGCAGTACCTCCTCAACCTCGTTTCCCTGGAAGCTCTATGAAGCGATCTACCCTGTTAGTCCTCAAGCCGCGCCGCGTGGCCGCCGCATGCACCCTGGCCCTGCTGCCTGTCATTTCGATGGCGGCCGAGGATGGCGCCGGCAACGCTTCCGGCAAGCGCGGCGCCACATCTCGCGAACTGGAGGTCGCCAGGGGTGGCGCCACCGGCATGGTGCAGGACCAGTGGTCCTTCTACGGTACGGTGGGTGGCGCCTATGTGCCGCGTTACAGCGGCAGCGACGAGAGCGTCGCGGTGCCCGTGTTCGGCTTCGGCGTGCGCAGTCCCTACGGCATTTTCCTGAACACCGACCATGGCCTGGGTTGGGAAACCAACACGATGGGCAGCACGTTCCGCATCTACGTTGGCCCCAGCGCCTCGCGCAAGGACCACAAGAAGGGCCTGGAAGGCTCGAACGCGCTGCGCGGCATGGGCGACATCAAGAGCCGCGCGCAGGTTGGTTTCGACGCGGAGACCGACGTCGGCCCGGTGACACTGTCCGCCTCGGTGCAGCACGCGTTCAAGAAGGGTGACGACCGGGATACCGGCAGCGCTTACACGCTGTTCAACCTGGGCGCCAGCGCCAAGGTCTATGACGGTCCGGCCGGCAAGATCGGCCTGTCGCTGAACAGCACCTTCGGCGACGGCAACTACATGCGTACCTGGTACGGCGTCAGCGGCCGCCAGTCGGCCAAGTCCGGCTATCGCAAGTACGAGGCCGAGGGCGGCCTGGAAAGCATCGCGCTGGGCGCGGTGTGGTCGTATCCGCTGAGCAAGTCCTGGACGCTGACGGCCGCCGCCGAGGCGCGCCGCCTGTTCGGCGACGCCAAGGACAGCCCGATCGTGAAGGAACGCAATCAGTACTCCGTCGGCACGATGGTCACGTACACGTATTGATGGAAGAGGGCGGGGGGTTCCGCCCC
>NZ_JBICCO010000042.1:0-51849 GCF_043119405.1 Achromobacter sp. 413638 | reverse complement strand
CCAGGTGGCGCGCAGCGCCGGACTGCGGCGCACGTACCAGGCGTAGGCCAGCGCCCCCAGCGCCATCAGCCAGAGCGCGATATCAGTCCAGAGCAAGACGATCTTGGGCATGGCGGCTACTCGAAACGCACGCGGGGGTCGGCCAGCGTGTAGGAAATATCGGCCAGGATCAGGCCCACGATGTAGAGCGAGGCGCCCAGGAACACCATGGCGCGCACGATGGAAAAGTCCTGCGCGTTGATGGCGTCGATGGTGTAGCTGCCCAGGCCGGGAATGCCGAAGAAGGATTCGGCGATCAGGCTGCCCATGAACAGCAGCGGCAAGGCCGCGACGGTGCTGGTCAGGATGGGCAGCATGGCGTTGCGCAGCACGTGGCGGAACAGCACGGCGCGCTCGGCCAGGCCCTTGGCCCTGGCGGTGCGCACATAGTCCTTGCCGATTTCCTCGAGGAACAGCGTGCGGTAGAAGCGCGCCTCCGGCCCCAGCCGCGAGATGATCGCCACCAGCACCGGCAGCGCCAGGAACTTGGCCATGTCCAGCCCGCCGGAAAAGCCCGAGAAAGGCACCAGCCGCAAGGTCTTGGCGAACAGCCACTGGCCCGCGATGATGTAGAACAGGCTGGAGATCGACAGCAGGATCACGCACAGCACCACGCCCCAGAAATCCAGCCGCGTGGCGCGGAAATAGACCAGCATGAGCGAGAACGCGATGCTGACGAACAGCCCCAGCAGGAAGGTGGGCACGGCCAGCGCCAGGCTGGGCCCCATGCGCGTGCGGATCTCGCGGCCGATGTCGCGCCCGCCGTCCGAAGCGCCGAATTCCATGGCCAGCAGCGGCACCGAGCGCTGGTAGAACACCGTGTCGGTCAGCCGCCCGGCGCCCTGCGCCTCTGCGTTATAGAACAGCGGCTTGTCGTAGCCGTGCTCGACCTTCCATTTCTCCACCGCGTCCTGGCTGATGCGCTGCCCGCCGATGGCCAGCCGCGCCATGTCGTCGGGCGTGTTGACGGCGAAGAACAGGATGAAGGTGAACAGGTTGACGCCGATCAGGATCAGCACGCCATACAGCAGCCGGCGAATCACGTAGCCGATCATGGTTGATGCTCCTTGCGCGCGGCCTGGGCGAACGCCGTCTGCCGCTCGCGCCGCTTCAGGGCCCGGTACGACGGCCAGACCGCCAGCGCCAGCAGCAGCGCGAACACGCCCAGCGGCCACCAGATGGGGGAATTCCATTCATCGATCTTGCGGTGCCGCAGTTCCGGATCGATCTTCATGTACTGCAGGATGTTGCGCACCATCTGGGTGGGCTTGGCATTGCCGACCCACTGCTGGTAGGCGCCGCCCGACATGGGGAAGTAGCCAAACATCCAGGGCGCGTCGCGCTGCACGATGGCGACCATGCGGGCGATCAGGCGTTCCTTCTCGGGGCCATCGTCCAGCAGCTTCATCTGCTCGAACAGCTTGTCGTACTCGGGGCTGTCGTAATTGGCCGCGTTCTCGCCGCCGGTCTTGGCCTTGGCGTTGGGGCCGTACAGCAGGAACAGGAAGTTCTCGGCGTCCGGATAGTCGGCGTTCCAGCCCCAGAAGAAGATCTGGGCCGAACCGCGCCGCATCTTGTCCTGGAAACGGTTGTAGTCGGTGGCGCGCACATCCAGCTGCACGCCGAGCTTGGCAAGCTGCCGCCGCATCCAGTCGAATTGCGGGTTGGAGCCGCCGCCGGTCATGGAGTCGTAGTACAGCACCAGCGGCGCGCCGGTCCGGGCATTGCGGCCGTCGGGATAACCGGCCTCGGCCAGCAGCCTGCGCGCCACGTCGATGGGTTTGCGCACCGGCTTGCCGTCGACCAGATCGTAGACCACCGGGTTCACGCCCTCGGGCGGCTCGCGGTAGCCCAGCACGCCCGGCGGCACCGGGCCGTAGGCCACCGAGGCCTGGCTGTTCTCGAACACCGCCACGTATTCTTCCCAGTCGAAGGCGATGCTGATGGCCTGGCGCAGCTTGCGGTTGCGGTCGGCCTGCTCGGGCGTGTCGCCCTTGCCTACCACCGGGTCCAGCCAGTTGAAGCCCATGTACCAGTTCGCGGTCTCGACCGTGGTGGGCAGCTTGATGCCATGCTCGCGATACTTGCGGGCCTTGTCCTGGCTGTCGCCGGCGGCCACCAGCATGGCCACGCCATACTCGCCGCGCTCGATCTGCGGCACGTCGTAATAGCCCTGCAGGAACTTGCCGGTCAGCGGAATGGCTTCCTTCTCGACGTTGAACACGGCGCGGTCGATGAAGGGCGTGGGCTTGCCGCAGTCGGCCAGCAGGCCCGCGGCCTGGTCGCCCGGCTCGCCTTCGCAGGGATAGGGCTCGCCGTGGAAGTTCGGGTTGCGCGCCAGCACGTGGCGGCGGTTCTGCAAGGACTCCACCAGCATGTAGGGACCGGTGCCCACGGGCCAGGTATTGAACGACAGGTCCTGCTCGGCCATGCCGGGCTGGCTGTAGAAGCGGTCGGCCTCCCAGGGGATCGGCGCCGTGAAGGTCATCGCCAGCCAGTACTTGAACTGGGGATACTTGCCGTTGACGCGGATGCGCAGTGTCAGCGGATCCAGCGCCTGCACGCCGTCGAAGCCATCGGCCTCGCGCAAGTCCAGCCAGGGCGAGGCCCCCGCCCCGCCCGGCGCGTCGCGCCGCAGCGCCTGGTCGCGCAGACGCAGCCGGTCGCCGTAGTCCTTCAGGCCGTGCACGTACTCGGCCATCAGTGAATAGATCGGCGACACCACGCGCGGGCTGGCCAGGCGGCGGATGGCATAGACGTAATCGTCGGCGGTGAGATCGCGCGTGCCGGTCAGCGGAAAATCCGGGATGGCGTACTTGTCCTGCAGCTCAGCAGCCGCCACGGGGAAATACGCGTAAGACCCGTCTGATTTCTTAGCGAAGGCCGGATGCGGCGCGTAGCGCATGCCGGGGCGCAGCTTGATGTCGTACACGCTCTGCGCGATCTGTTCGCCCGGCGCGTCGGCAGGCAGCCTGTTGCCCTGCTTGTCCAGGTAAACGGGCGGATCGATGCTCGCGGCCGCGCGGGGCACCAGCTCGTAGGGCCGCTTCAGGTAGTGGTAGCCGTAGAGCGTTTCATAGACGTTGTAGGTATAAGGCGTCTCGTCATTGGAATAAGAGCTGGCCGGGTCCAGGTACTTGGGAGAGCGCTTGACGAAGGCGGAATACAGCGTGTTCCGGCTTTCGGCGCCGGACTCATAGGGGCTGTTGACGGGGCTGCCGTCGTTGGAGCAGCCCGCCGCCGCCAGCAGCAGCAACGCGGTCGCCGCTGCCCGCAGCTGCTTCATGACGCGC
The DNA here is from genome assembly GCF_043119405.1 of Achromobacter sp. 413638. Taxonomy (NCBI): domain Bacteria; kingdom Pseudomonadati; phylum Pseudomonadota; class Betaproteobacteria; order Burkholderiales; family Alcaligenaceae; genus Achromobacter; species Achromobacter sp. 413638. Next base: position 48,517 of record NZ_JBICCO010000042.1, on the reverse strand, counting down.
ATAAGACCTTCCCAGAACAATGGTTGCGACAGAGGATAGCAAAGCCAGGGCGCGACCAGAACCCCGGCATGCCCCTAATGCTCTGCCGGGCTCAACCGCACTGGCGCTGGCGCCAGCAGTCGTAGCGCCACTTCCAGGGCTGCACCGCGCCCGGCCGCGCCCACAGGCCCCGGCCGGCGGCCTTGGCCTGGCGCTGCAAATCGGGCATGGCCTGGTCGCGCAGGTAGTCGCCCTGGCGCGCGGTATAGGCCCAGGCGTAGCCCGCCTCGACCTGCAGCCGGTTGGCCGAACGGCCGTCCTCCAGGATCAGCGCGCAGACCTCGCGGCCGTACTGGTCCTTTTCATAGCATTGCGCGGTCAGGGTCTTGCCGGCCACCAGCTCCGCCAGGTGCTTGCGCGAGGCCTCGGCATCGGGCTGGCCGGGCTGGTCCGCGCCATGGCCTTCCTCGGGCGCGTCGATGCTGTCCATGCGGATGCGGCGCTGTCCGTCCGGCGCCCGCAGCGTCACTGTGTCGCCGTCCGCGACGTTGACGACGGTGCCGGTGATCGTATAGCTGCCTTTGGGAATGCCGCCGGCCAGCGGCGCGCCGGCTGCGCCGCCCTGGGGCTTGCCCGCCGCCGGCGGGCGGCCGGCGTCCTGGGCCGGTTTCGACGACTGCATCCAGTTGACCAGCGCGCCGGCCGCCGCGAGGATCAGGGCCACGATCAGGGCGGTCAGCCTGCTGCCGCCGAAGGGGGATTTGCCGCGCAAGATCGCCGCGCTCCAGGAAAATGAATGGCTGGCAGTGTGCCACAAGCCCGGCCCGTCTCCGGGCCGGAACAGGATGGCGACGCGCGGCCGGCCGGCGCGGCGGCTACAGCCAGCCCGACTTGCGGAAGCGCCAATAGAGCACGGAGCAGATCGTCACGATGACGCCCAGCGTCACCGGATAGCCCCAGGGCGATTTCAGTTCGGGCATGAACTCGAAGTTCATGCCGTAGATGCCGGCGATGGCCGTGGGCACGGCCAGGATGGCCGCCCAGGACGCCAGCTTGCGCGTGGTGTCGTTCTGCGCCGCCTGGCCGATCATCAGGCTGGCTTCGAACGCGAAGGCCAGCGCCTCGCGCAAGGAATTGAACAGTTCGTCGACGCGCAGCACGCGGTCGGCCACCTCGCCGAAATAGGGCCGCGCGTGTTCATCGACCGCCGTCATCTCGACCCGCGCCAGGCGGCGGCAGATCTCGGCCAGCGGCGACACCACGGTATGGATGCGCAGCAGGTCGCGGCGTTGGCGGTACAGCCTGCGGATATCGGAATCCTTGGCGCCCCGGATCAGCAGCTTCTGCTCGGCGCCCTCGACCACGCTCTCGATCTTGGCGGCCGCCGCCACATAGCGGTCCACCAGCCAGTCGAGCAGCTCGGACGCGACGTAGTCGCTGCCGCGCTTGAGCAGATCCGGCGAGGCTTCCAGCCGTTCGCGCAGCGGGCTGTGGCCGGCGGTGGCGCCGCGCCGCACGGTGACGAGAAAGCCGTCGCCGATCAGGAACTGGGTCTCGCCGAAGATGGGCCGCTCGGCCTCGACCTCGACGGTGATGGCCACGATCAGCACCATGTTGCCATAGTCGATGATCTTGGGCCGCCGGTGCGGCTCCAGCATCTCTTCCTGGTTCTTGTCGCAGGCGCCCAGCTCGCTCACCACCTTGCCCAGCAGCTCGGGGCTGGGGTTGCGCAGCCCGATCCAGAGCATGCCGTGCTCCGGGCGCACGTATGCGCCGACCTGGTCGATGGGCACCTCGCGGTCGCGCCGGCCATTGACATAGGAGATCGACGCGACGACCTCGCGGTTGCCGTTGGCGTCGGGTTGCGGTTCTGTGGTCATGAGCCAGTGTCCTCTTGCGCTGCTGCCCGGCGCCCCACGCGGCGACGGTGGGCCGATGATAGCGCAGCGCGTCCCGGCTCCGCGGCGTTCAGCAGGGCTTCAGCCTGTGCCAGTTTCTCGCCCACCACCCGCCGCAGATGACGGATCAGAAGGCGGGCCGCGGCCGAGGGCGGGCGCGACTTGGGATAGATCAGGCCGTACTGGAGCGGAACCGCCGGCTCGAAACGCCGCAGCCGCGCGCCGCGATGCAGCTGCGTCAGGGCGGCCAGCGGATCGCTCAGGGCCGCGCCGCAGCCAGAGGCGGCGAGCTGGCAGGCGAAGAAGCCGAACGTCACCTCGAACTGCGCCTCGGGCTGATAGCCGGCTTCGCCGAAGGCCCTGAGGTAGCGGTGGAACAGCGAACCGCCGGCGGGCATGCCGATGAACCTGCCCTGGCCCAGCGCGCGCGGCGTGATCGGGCCCGGCAGATCGGCGCGCGGATCGTCCGGCCCGAACACCGCCACGGCATGCGTCTCGGCCAGCGTTTCGGTGACCAGCAGCGGATGCTCGACCGGCAGCTGGGCCAGCGCGATATCGAAATGCTGCTGGCTGATCCAGGCGTCGACATTGGGCGGCATGCGGGCATTGACGCTGGCGCCGAAATCCGGCTCCTCGCGCGTGGCGCCGGCGATGGCGTCCACCAGCAGGCCGTCGATCAGGTGCTGCGCCACCAGCACGTTGACATGGGTGCGGCTCTTGCGGCGCGCGTGACGCAGATAGTCCGTGAGCGCATCGTTGGCGCGCAGCATCTCGCCGATGCGCTCGTACAGCTGGCGGCCCGGCTCGGTCAGCGTCAGCCGCCGTCCCTCCTTGACCAGCAGGGCATACCCGACATCGTCCTCCAGCGCGGCCAGCAGGCGGCTGACCTGGGAAGCGCTGCGGCGCAGGCGCAGCGAGGCCTCCGCGATCGAACCGCCTTCGACAAAGGCGCGCAGCGCCTCCATGCCCATGAGCTGCATAGTCGCTCCGCAAATACTTGCATGATATGCAATCATTATGCCTAATTTCACGATTGACGCACATAAACACCCCTGCCGACAATGCGGCAACGCTGTGGCCCGCCCCAGCGCCATCACATGACAAATCAGGGGAAAACCATGAACGCCTTCTTCGGCCGCGCCGCTGGCGCCATCCTGTCGCTGAGCCTGCTGTCCGCGCCCGCCGCGCAGGCGCAGGACGCCTACCCGAACAAGCCCGTCAAGGTCATCGTGCACACGTTGCCCGGCGCCTCGTCGGACGTGCTGGCGCGGGCGGTCAGCAAGGCCATGGGCGACCAGCTGGGCCAGAGCTTCGTGGTCGAGAACCGCTCGGGCGCGGGCGGCGCCATCGGCGTGGACGCGGTCGCCAAGGCCGCGCCGGACGGCTACACGCTGCTGGCCGGCGCTTCCAGCGCCATGGTCATGCTGCCCATCGTGCTCACGCGCAAGCTGCCCTATGACGAGAACAAGGATTTCGCGCCCATCGGCGTGATCTCGCGCTCGCCGTTCCTGCTGGTCGCCAGCCAGGCCTCGGGCATCCGCGACCTGCCGGACCTCATCGCCAAGGCCAAGGCGCATCCCGGCAAGATCACCTACGGCAGCGCGGGACCCGGCACCAATCCGCACCTGTTGGGCGAACTGCTCAGCCAGCTGGCCGGCATCGAGCTGACGCACGTGCCCTACAAGGGCCCCGCCGCCGCGCAGGCCGACCTGATGGGCGGCACCATCGACCTGCTGTTCGACACCCCGTCCTCGGCCCTGCCGCATGTGAAGTCGGGCAAGACCGTGGCCATCGCCGCCAGCAGCGACGCCCGCGTCACGGACGCGCCCGACGTGCCCACCCTGAAGGAACTGGGCTATCCCTCGCTGACGCTGTACGGCTGGACCGGGCTGTACGCGCCGGCCGGCACGCCGCCCGAGACGCTGGCGCGGCTGCGCGGTGCGCTCAAGCAGGCGCTGCACACGCCGGCGGTGCGCGAGTTCATCCTCGCCGGCGGCAACGACATCCTGGACCTCTATGGCGACGACATGCTCGCCATGCAGAAGCAGATGCAGGATTTCTGGCGCGGCGTGGTCAAGTCCCGCGGCATCAGGCTGGACTAGGCGCGGCTCGCCGCCAGGGCGGGTTCCGCCCGCCCCCTGCGCCGCACGCGCGGCGCCAGGCCCCCTCATCGCCCTTCCCCCTCCCACCGCGGTCCGCCGGGCCGCCAAGGCCATCCCCATGACACTCCAAATCCGACTCGCCGTGCGCGACTGGGACTACATCGTGCCGCTCGCCCTGGGCGACGTGGTCGCCGAAGGCCTGGACCTGCGCATCGACCGGGTGCCCGCCCTGCCCGAGGACCTGGCCGCCGATCCGCGCTACGACGCCGGCGAGATGTCCATGAGCCGCTATTGCCTGGGCCGCCTGCGCGGCCGCGACGATATCGCCGCCGTGCCCCACTTCCTGATGCGCGGCTTTCGCCATCGCTGCATCATCACGCATCGCGACAGCGGCATCACCCAGCTGGAGCAGCTGGCCGGCGCCCGCATCGGCATGACCGGCTGGCAGGACTCGGGCAATACCTGGACGCGCGCCCTGCTGCGCCGCGTCGGCATCGGCATCGACGACGCGCAATGGCGGGTCGGCCGCCTGACCGCCGCGCACCCGGTCGCCGACCGGCTGTCCGGCTATGGCCAGCCGGGACGCATCGAGGCCGTGGCCGGCGAGCGCCCGCTGGTGGACCTGCTGCGCTCGGGCGAACTGGAAGCCGTGTTCACGCCCTTCATGCCCGACGGCTTCTTCGACGCGGACTCGGACCTGCGCCAGCTGCTGCCGCAATGCCGCCGCGACGAAGTGGCGTACTTCCGCGACGTGGGCTACGTGCCCGGCATGCATCTGCTGGGCATCAAGCCGGACATCCTGCGCGCCCACCCCTGGGTCGGCCAGTCCCTGAGCGCCGCGCTGGACGCGTCCGCCGCGATGTGGCTGCACAAGCGCCGTAAATACGCGGACACCACGCCCTGGATCCTGGACGAGCTGATCCAGACCTCGCGCGACCTGCCCGAAGGCTGGGACCGCAACGGTCTGCAAGCCAACCAGCCCATGGTGACGGACTTCCTGGCCGAACTGCGCGCGCAGCGTCTCACCGAGCGCAGCATGTCGCCGGCGGAACTGTTCGCCCACGGCTGACGTTCTTGAACATACAAGGAGACTTCACATGAAAATCGCCCTGGGCCAATTCGCCGTGCGCCCCGACTGGCAAGACAACGCCGCGATCTGCCTGCACCTGATCGCCCGCGCCGACGCCGGCGGCGCGCGCCTGCTGGTGTTGCCGGAAGGCATCCTGGCGCGCGACATCGCCGATCCCGACCTGGTGCGCCGCGCCGCCCAGCCGCTGGACGGCCCCTTCATGACCCGCATGCTGGAGGCCACCCGCGACCGCGCGCTGACGCTGGTCATGACCGTGCACGTGCCCGCCGATCAGGGCAAGGTCTGGAACATCCAGGTCGCGCTGCGCGGCGGTCACATCGTCGCGCAATATCGCAAGCTGCATCTGTATGACGCGTTCTCCATGCAGGAGTCGGTCAACGTGGTGCCCGGCGATGAAGTGCCGCCGCTGCTCGAGGTGGACGGGCTGCGCTTCGGCATGATGACCTGCTACGACCTGCGCTTTCCCGAACTGGCGCGCCGCCTGGCGGTGGACGGCGCCGACGCGCTGCTGGTGCCCGCCGCCTGGGTCAAGGGACCGCTGAAGGAACATCACTGGGAAGTGCTGTCCACCGCCCGCGCGCTCGACAACACCTGCTACGTGGTGGCCGTGGGCGAATGCGGCCCGCGCAATATCGGCGCGAGCATGGTGGTGGATCCGCTGGGCGTGGCGATCGCCCGCGCGGCCGAGCAGGACGCGCTGCTGTACGCCGAGCTGGATCCACGGCGCCTGGCCCAGGCGCGCCAGGCACTGCCGGTGCTGGCCAACCGGCGCTTCGCCCGCCCCGAACTGGCCTGAGCCACGCCGGCCGGCGCGCAGGACGCGCCGGCCATCCACTCAAGGCGTGGCGGCGGAAGGCTCGAACAGCACCACCAGATCGCCGCGATAGATGCCGTTGATGCTCGGGCCATCGGGCGTCTGCGCCGGCGCCCGCGCGCTCACCGTGAGCCTGTGGATCTGGTCGTAGCCGCCGTCGCCGGGTGTGCTCTGCTGCACCTTCAGCGGCGCGCCGACGCGGACCTCGTCCTCGCGCCCCGGCTGCGACAGGACCACCTTGGCATCGCGCATCTCATAGACGCCGCCCCGCATCGTCAGGGGCCGAGCCAGCGCGATATTGAACTCCGTTCCCTTCGTCCATACGCGGATGGGCAAGGTCTTGGAGAACGCGCGCTGCGTGCGGTCAGTAGCGTCCAGCTCCTCATGGTCGTACCAGCCGGAGCCGTCCGGCCGGGAAACGAAGATGGAATCTCCGATCTGGGCGGTGAGCGTGATCTTCTTGACGACGGGAGCGGCATGGGCCGCGCTGGCCGAGGACATGACCAGGCTTGCGACGAGAGCAATATGTTTGAGCTTCATGATGGACGGATCAAGAGTTTGAACAAAGCCCCCGCCATGTGGGCGGGAATCCGCGCAACCGTGCGGCGGCGAGCGCCTGGGCTGACACTCCCGTTAACGGCCGACGAGGCTTGACTCTTTAAAAGCGCCAAGTCTCGTAGGACTATTCTTAACCCAACGGGGCTGAAAGCGCACTAGGAAAACAGGCCCCGCACCCGACGCGCCACGTCGATGCCCGGCGCCTGCGGCGACGGGCCCGCGCCGTTCCCCTCGGGCAGCGGCGGCGCCTTGGGCAGGTGATCGAACAGCGGCAGCATGGCATTCGTGATGAAGCGCGTGCGTGACGCATACACATGCCGGTCGCCCATGCCGGTCTGCTGATGCACGTAGAAACGCTGCGGCACGACCAGTTGCAGGCGTTCGCGCGCGCGGGTCATGGCGACGTACAGCAGGCGGCGTTCTTCCTCGATTTCCTCGGCCGTGCCGGTGCTCATGTCCGACGGAATGCAGCCGTCCACCACGTTCAGCACATACACGGATTTCCATTCCTGTCCCTTGGCGGAATGGATGGTGGACAGGATCATGTAGTCCTCGTCGCGCAGCGGCGCGCCCGATTCGTCGCTGGTGGCGTCTGGAGGATCGAGCGTCAGCTCGGTCAGGAAGCGTTCGCGCGACGGATAGCCGGCCGCGATGCGGGCCAGCTGTTCCAGGTCGGCGCGGCGCACGCGCGCATCGTCGTACAGCCGTTCGAGCTGGCCCGCATACCAGCGCAAGGCCAGGTCCACGTCGGCGGGCCATTTCAGCGCGGGATCGCGCAGCGCGGCATAGGTGTCGGCGAAGGCGCCCCAGTCCTGCTGCGCCGCCGCGCCCGGCTTGAACGCGCGCAGGGCCGCCAGCGGCTCGGCCGAGGCCGACATCGCATCCATCAGTTTGCCGGCCGTGGCCGGACCGACGCCCGGCAACAGCTGCGCCACCCGGAAGCCCGCCATGCGGCCGCGCGGATTCTCGGCCCAGCGCAGCAGGGACAGCAGGTCCTTGATGTGGGCCGCCTCCAGGAAGCGCAGTCCGCCGAATTTCACGAAGGGGATATTGCGCCGCGTCAGCTCCAGTTCCAGTGCCGCGCTATGGCTGGCCGAACGGAACAGCGCCGCCTGCGATTTGAGCGTGGCGCCCGCCTCGCGCTGCGCCAGCACCTGGTCGGCAACCCAGCGCGCCTGCCCGGCCTCGTCGCTGACATTGACCATTTCGGGCAGCTGCGAGGATTGCCGGTCGGTCCAGAGATCCTTGGCATAGCGCTCCGCCGCCAATCCGATCACGGCGTTGGACGCGTTCAGGATGGGCTGGGTGGAACGGTAGTTGCGGTCCAGCGTGACCACGCGCGCCGGCTTCGGAAACTGCGTGGGAAAGTCCAGGATGTTGCGCACGGTGGCCGCGCGGAAGGAATAGATCGACTGCGCGTCGTCGCCCACCACGGTCAGGCCGCGCCCGTCCGGCTTCATGGCCAGCAGGATGGCGGATTGCAGGCGATTGGTGTCCTGGTACTCGTCGACCAGCACATGGTCGAAGCGCGCCCCCACATCGGCCGCGATGCCGGGATCGCCCATCATCTCGGCCCAGTACAGCAGCAGGTCGTCGTAATCCAGCGCCTGCTGGTCCTGCTTGGCCGCGACGTAGGCGCGGAACAGGGCCTTGAGCTCGGCCTCCCATTGCGCGCACCACGGAAAGGCGGTCTTGAGCACGTCTTCCACCGGCGCCTGGCTGTTGATCACGCGCGAATAGATGGCCAGGCAGGTGCCCTTGAGCGGAAAGCGCGACTTGGCCGAGGACTGGCCCAGCTCGTGGCGCACCATGCCCATCAGGTCCTCGGCGTCGCCCCGATCCAGGATGGTGAAGGACTCGGACAGGCCGATGCGCAGCGCGCAATCGCGCAGCAGGCGCGCGCCAATGGCATGGAAGGTGCCCGCCCAGGGCAGGGCCGGCGGCTGCTGCGCCGCATGCAGGCGCATCACCCGGTGCAGCACCGCGCCCACGCGGCGCTCCATTTCCAAGGCGGCGCGGCGCGAGAAGGTCAACAACAGCATGCGCTGGGGATCGGCGCCGTTCAGGATCAGATGGGCCACGCGGTGGGCAAGCGTATTGGTCTTGCCCGAACCGGCGCCGGCGATCACCAGCAGCGGGCCGTCCTCGCCGCCGCCCTGCCCGGCGCGGGCCGGGGCCACGCCGAATTCCACCGCCGCGCGCTGGGCGGGGTTGAGGTCCGCCAGGGGATCGGGACGGTCCTGCGGCGCTGATGAAGACGGGGATTGCGTATCGGACATGGGCGGGGGAATGGCAATGCCCATGCGCGCCCGCGGCCCGGAAGGCGGGACCGGCCTGGGCGCGCACAGGCCAGACAACTGTTCATATATCCAGCTATCATAACCCGGTGCCCGCTCCGCCACGGCGCCCTTGCCCGGAGCGCCTGAGCGGCCCGTCGCCCCGTCCCGCGCGCCCGACCCGCCCGCGTTTCCTCGTCCTCCATCGCCCTTGCCCGCCATGCGCATCCTCACCGGCGCAGCCTCCTGGACCGATCCCACGCTGCTGGCCTGCGGCCGCTTCTATCCGCCGGCCGTGGCCGCCAACGCCGAGGCCCGGCTGCGCTACTACGCGGCGCGCTTCCCGCTGGTCGAGGTCGATTCCAGCTACTACGCGCTGCCCACGGCCGAGAACGCCTGGCGCTGGGACCAGCGCACGCCTGACGGCTTCGTCTTCAACATCAAGGCGTTCCGGCTGTTCACCGGCCACCAGACGCCGCTGTCCGCCCTGCCCGCCGACATCCGCGCGGAGCTTGACGGCTGGCCGGCACCGTTCATCTACTACAACGACGTGCCCGGCGAGCTGCGCGACGAACTCTGGCGGCGCTACACGCTGGCGCTGGAACCGCTGCGCCTGCCGGGCAAGCTGGGCGCCGTGCATTTCCAGTTCCCGCCCTGGATACGACGCGACGCGCGCGGCCACGCGGCGCTGGCCGAGGCGGCGCGGCGCATGGACGAGCATCTGATCTCCATCGAGCTGCGCCACCGCAGCTGGTTCGACAGCCCCGCCGCGACGGCCGGCACGCTGGCCCTGCTGCGTGATCTGGGCGCGGTGCACACGGTGGTGGACGCGCCCGCCGGGCCGGAGAACAGCGTGCCCGCCGTCTGGGCAAGCACGCATCCCGAGCTGACGCTGTTGCGGCTGCATGGCCGCAACGCGGCCGCCTGGAACCGGACCACGCAAGCCTCGTCGGGACGCTTCCAGTACGAATATTCCGAGGCCGAGCTGGCGGAACTGGCCGAGCGCTTTTCCCGGCTCGCCGCGCAAAGCGCGCAGGCGCACGCCGTCTTCAACACCAACTTCGAGGACCAGGGCGTGCGCAACGCGGCCGCGTTCGCGGCGGCGCTGCCGGGGTTCTGAGACACGGTCGCCGATGCGCTCTTGGCGGCTCAGGCGCGGGCCGCGCGCGCCGGCTTGCGCGCCACTTCCGCCAGGCTGTCCAGCAGCACCTCGAACTTGCGCGCGATGTCCTGCTCGGGCACGCAGGCAAACCCCAGCAGCAGCCCCGGACGCCGCAGCGCCGGGTCGGCGTAGTAGCGCGACAGCGGACGCGTCAGCACGCCGCGCGCGCGCGCCTCCTCGACCACGCGCAGGTCGTCCATGTCGGGGGGCAGCGTCAGCACCAGGTGCAGCCCGGCCAGGCTGGCGTCGCGATGCAGCCAGTCGGCGCCCAGGCGGCGTTCGATCAGGTTGACCAGCATGGCGCGGCGGCGGCCGTACAGCATCCGCATGCGGCGGATGTGCGCGGCGTAGTGGCCGTCCGCGATAAAGGCCGCGAGCGCGGCATGCGTCATCTGGTGGCCCTCGCGGTACAGCTCGGCGTGCGCCGCCTGGAACGCCGCCACCAGCGGGCGCGGCAGCACCAGATAACCCACGCGCAGCCCCGGGTACAGGGTCTTGCTGAAGGTGCCCATGTAGATCACGGGCGCATCCGGCTCCAGCCCCAGCAGCGAGGCGATGGGCCGCCCCGAGAAGCGGAACTCGCTGTCGTAGTCGTCCTCGATGATCCAGCTGCCATGGCGCCGCGCGACGGCCAGCAGCTGGCGGCGGCGCGCCAGCGACATCACCGGCCCCAGCGGGTACTGATGCGACGGCGTGACGAAGATGAAGCGCGGCGGCTCGCCGCCGGCTTCCTGCGGCACCTGCATGCCTTCCTCGTCCACCGGCAGATGGCGGATGCGCAGGCCATTGGCCTGCAGCACGGTGCGCGCGCCCCAATAGCCCGGGTCCTCGACCCAGGCCACCTCGCCCGGATCGCCCAGGATGCGCGAGGCCAGGTCGATGGCCTGGTGCGAGCCCTCGGTGATGATGAGCTGTTCCGGATCGCAGTCGATCGAGCGCGTCAGCGCCAGGTGCTGCGCCAGCGCCTCGCGCAGCGCCGGCAGCCCGCCGCCATGGGCGTAGGTGAGCAGGTCCGGCGGCGGATTGCGCCACAGCGCGCTGACGATGCGGCCGAACTTGCGGTGCGGGAATTCGGTCAGGTCGGGCACGCCCGGCATGAAGGCGCCCCATTGGTAGGGCGAGGCCGAGGCGCCGTCGACGATGGCCGCGCCGCGCGGCGACAGCGCCGCACGCGGCTGTGGCGCGGCCGCCGGGCGGGCGCGCCGTCCGCTGCTCAGGAACGAGTCCGGCAGCGAGGCGTTGACGAAGGTGCCGTTGCCCTGCCGGCTGCGCGTATAGCCCTCGGCCAGCAGCTGGCTGTAGACGTGGACCACGGTATTGCGGGCGATGCCCAGCTCGGCCGCCAGGTCGCGCGAGGCCGGCAGGCGGGTATCGGCGGCGATGGCGCCTTCCAGGATGGCTTCGCGCAGGCCACGATACAGCCGCCGGTTCATCGGCTCGGCGCTGGCCTCGGCCAGCCGGAGCAGCAGCAGGTCGCCTACGATGGAACGCAATTGGTTCTACCTGTTTTACAAAAGTGGTTCCCAACAATGGGGCCATCGTAGCATTAAATTAGGGGCTAACCCTTTACCCGCGATGCGAGGCTGAGATGAAGAATCAGGACCTGAATACCCGCCGTTCCCTGGCCACGCCGCGCGGCGTCGGCGTGATGTGCGATTTCTATGCCGTGCGCGCCGAGAACGCCACGCTGTGGGACGCCAACGGCAAGGAATACATCGACTTCGCCGGCGGCATCGCCGTGCTGAACACCGGCCACCTGCATCCCAAGGTCAAGGCCGCCATCTCGGCCCAGCTCGACAACTTCACGCACACCGCCTACCAGATCGTGCCCTACGAGGGCTACATCTCGCTGGCCGAACGCATCAACCGCCTGGCCCCCATCGACGGCCTGAAAAAGACCGCCTTCTTCACCACCGGCGTCGAGGCCGTCGAGAACGCCATCAAGATCGCGCGCTCGGCCACCGGCCGCTCGGGCGTGATCGCCTTCTCCGGCGCCTTCCACGGCCGCACCATCATGGGCATGGCGCTGACCGGCAAGGTCGCGCCGTACAAGCTGTCCTTCGGTCCCATGCCGGGCGACGTCTACCACGTGCCCTTCCCCAACGGCACCCAGGACATCACGGTGGCCGACTCGCTCAAGGCGCTGGACCTGCTGTTCAAGGTCGACATCGATCCCAAGCGCGTCGCCGCCATCATCATCGAACCCGTGCAGGGCGAAGGCGGCTTCAACATCACCCCGCCCGAACTGATGACCGCGCTGCGCAAGGTCTGCGACGAGCACGGCATCCTGCTGATCGCCGATGAAGTCCAGACCGGCTTCGGCCGCACCGGCAAGCTGTACGCGATGGAACACCACTCGGTGCAGGCCGACCTCATCACCATGGCCAAGAGCCTGGGCGGCGGCATGCCGATCTCGGGCGTGGTGGGCCGCGCCGACGTCATGGACGCGCCCGCCGCCGGCGGCCTGGGCGGCACCTATGCTGGCAACCCGCTGGCCGTGGCCGCCGCGCACGCGGTGCTGGACGTCATCGCCGAAGAAAAACTGTGCGAGCGCGCCGTCCAGCTGGGCGACAAGCTGCGCGCCCATCTCGAAGGCCTGCGCGCCAAGGTCCCCGGCATCGCCGACGTGCGCGGCCTGGGCTCGATGGTGGCGCTGGAACTGAACGACCCGGCCACTGGCAAGCCGGACGCCGACGCCGTCAAGCGCGTGCAGGCGCGCGCCATGGAACGCAGCCTGATCCTGCTGAGCTGCGGCGTGTACGGCAACGTCCTGCGCTTCCTGTACCCCCTGACCATTCCCGACGCCCAGTTCGCCCGCGCGCTGGACATCCTGTCCGAGGCGCTGGCAGCATAAGCACCGGGCGCACCCCGATCATCCGGCCGGTGGCGCCAGCCCGAAAGGGCTGAGCCCGCCCCGGCCGGATATCCGTTTACACGGCGCCATCGTGCCCCCCCCACGCCCCCTGAAACGGCCGTCCCCCCAAAATCGGGATGCCGCGGATCCGGCTCCGCCGGTCCGCCAGCATGCCCCCTTGAGGGGGGCCCGCCTAGGGGGAAGCGCGCAGCGCTTCGGGGGTGGGCCCAACACTGGCCCAAACACTCTAGGAGACTGACAACATGACCCAAATCAATCTGACCCGCCCCAACCTGCTGCGCGACGCCTGCTACATCGGCGGCGAGTGGGTCGGCGCCGGCAATGGCCCGTCCATTCCCGTGAGCAACCCGTCCACCGGCAAGACCATCGTGTCCGTGCCCAAGTTCGGCCGCAAGGAAACCGAGGCCGCCATCGCCAGCGCCGAGGCCGCCCTGCCCGCCTGGAGCGCCAAGACCGGCAAGGAACGCGCCGCCATCCTGCTGAAGTGGTCGCAGCTGATGATGCAGCACCAGAAGGACCTGGCCGCCATCATGACCTCGGAACAGGGCAAGCCCGTGACCGAGGCCGCCGGCGAAATCGCCTACGCCGCCTCGTTCCTGGAATGGTTCGCCGAGGAAGCCAAGCGTATCGACGGCGACGTGCTGCAAAGCCCCAAGGCCGGCCAGCGCCTGCTGGCGCTCAAGCAGCCCATCGGCGTCACCGCCGCCATCACGCCGTGGAACTTCCCGGCCGCCATGATCACGCGCAAGGCCGGCCCGGCGCTGGCCGCCGGCTGCACCATGGTGCTCAAGCCCGCCCAGCAGACCCCGCTGACCGCGCTGGCGCTGGCCGTGCTGGCCGAGGAAGCCGGCGTGCCGGCCGGCGTGTTCCACGTCGTCACCGGCAGCTCGCGCGAGATCGGCGCGGCCCTGTGCGAAAGCGACGCCGTGCGCAAGCTGAGCTTCACCGGCTCGACCGAAGTCGGCCGCACGCTGATGGAACAGTGCGCGCCCACCATCAAGAAGCTGTCGCTGGAACTGGGCGGCAACGCGCCCTTCATCGTGTTCGACGACGCAGACCTGGATCGCGCCGTGGACGGCATCCTGGCCTCCAAGTTCCGCAACGCCGGCCAGACCTGCGTCTGCGCCAACCGCATCTACATCCAGGCCGGCGTGTACGAGGAAGTCACCAAGCGCCTGGTCGCCAAGGTCCAGGCCATGAAGGTCGGCGACGGCTTCGGCGAGGGCGTGACGCAAGGTCCGCTGATCGACGCCAACGCCGTCGAGAAGGTGCAGGAGCACATCGCCGACGCCACCGCGCACGGCGCCAAGGTCATCGTCGGCGGCAAGCACCACGCGCTGGGCGGCACCTTCTTCGAGCCCACCGTGGTGCGCGACGTGACCAAGTCCATGCGCTTCGCCACCGAGGAAACCTTCGGCCCGGTCGCGCCACTGTTCCGCTTCGAGACCGAGCAGGAAGTCATCGAACAGGCCAACGACACCATCTTCGGCCTGGCCGCGTACTTCTTCACCCGCGACTACGCCCGCGTCTGGCGCGTGTCCGAGGCGCTGGAATACGGCATCGTCGGCATCAACACGGGTCTGATCTCCAACGAAGTCGGCCCGTTCGGCGGCGTCAAGCAATCCGGCCTGGGCCGCGAAGGCTCGAAGTACGGGATCGAGGAATACCTGGAGATCAAGTACCTCTGCCTGGATCTGGGTTAAGGCCAAGCCCTGGAGCGCACGGCGCTTCGGGGCGAATGGCATTACGCGTTTCGGACGTTTACGAACGCGACAGCGCCGTCGGCAAGGCATGTGGGGAAGGTTCCCGCGCGTCTTGCCGACGGCGCTGTTTCATGGGCGGGCGCGATAAGTACCCCGATCAGGGCAGAAGAAGCCCGTGCGCCTCCACCCCCGCCAGCATGCCGACCATGCTGGTTTTTTTCCATCATCCGTGCCCACGGTCCTGTTCATCTGATCCTGTCAGGGCACGCACAACGGGATGGCGCGTTCCGCGCGACATCATGAATCCGAAGGCGCGCTACGCCAAGCCGTCCCTGAAATGCTCTTTTGATTCAACCCCTTCCGCGACACGATCAAATGTCTTGCCGGCATGCTAGATTTGCGCGTTGCTAGGACGAATACTATGAGCAGATCTTTCACCCGCGAAGAAACGCGCCGGCTGGCGTCCATCCTGGCCGATACGGCCCAGGCCGAGGTCATGCCGCGCTTTCGCAACCTGCCCGAGGGCGCCGTGCGCGGCAAGACCTCCGTGCGCGACCTGGTCACCGATGCCGACGAGGCCGCCGAGCGCATGATCAGCGCGCGGCTGGCCAAGCTGTATCCCGGCGCGGTGCTGATCGGCGAGGAAGCCTCGACCCGCAACCCCGCGCTGTTGAACATGCTGGTCGACGCCGACCTGGCCTTCCTGATCGACCCCATCGACGGCACCCGCAATTACGTGGCGGGCCTGCCGCTGTTCGGCATGATGATCGCCGCCTGCCATCGCGGCGACGTGATCGCCGGCGTGATCTACGACCCCGTCAGCCGCGACAGCGCGCTGGCCGTGCGCGGCGAAGGCGCATGGATGGAATACGAGAACGGCAAGCAGGCGCCGCTGGCCGTGGCCAGTCCCGCGCCGCCCGAGGACATGGACGGCCTGATCTCCACCGGCGCGCTGCCCGAGCCGCTGCGCAGCACGGTCAACGGCAATCTGTCGAAATTGGGCAGCACGGCCTCGCTGCGCTGCGCGGCCCATGAATACCGCATGCTGGCGGCGGGCCATTGCCATGTCGCGCTGTACAACCAGCTCACCGCCTGGGACCACGCCGCGGGCTGGCTGCTGCACCGCGAAGCCGGCGGCTATGCCGCGCGCTTCGACGGTTCGCCGTACAAGCCCACGCACCGCAGCGGCGGCCTGCTGTACGCGCCCGACGCGGGCAGCTGGCATGCCGCGCAAAAAGCGCTGATGGGCGAGGATTTCGTGGCCTCGGAAAGCTGAGCCCGGGCGGGGTCCGTCCCCGTCCGGAGTCCCATTTTCCGGGACTCCGCCTCGGGTTATCCCTAGGAGTTATCCCCACTATCTGTGGACAACCCTATGGAAAGCTCTGTAACAGTAGAAAAAAACCCTTGCAGGACAAGGGCTTGTATAAACCGCTCAAAAACCGGCCGCAGACTGGCGGCCGACGGGCGCTTTCACAGGGCATCCAGCGCCAGCGCGCAAGGCTGTTCCACCTTCAGGGTCAGCAAGGCGTCGGCGCGCGTGCGGCCCAGATTGATCGCCGCGATCGGCATGCCGTTGCGCGCGGCGGCGGCCACGAAGCGATAGCCCGAATACACCATCAATGAAGACCCCACGACCAGCACCGCGTCGGCGGCCATCAGGCCCGCGTTGACGCGGTCCACCCGTTCACGCGGCACCGTCTCGCCAAAAAAGACCACATCGGGCTTGATCACGCCGCCACAGCGCGGACAGGGTGGAACGCGGAAGCCGGAGAAATCCACGCCATCCAGATCGGCGTCGCCGTCGGGCGCGTCGCTGGCCTCCAGCGACTCCCAATGGGGATTGAGCCCCGCCAGCTCGTCCTGCCAGGCCTGCCGCCCGCCGCGCCAGTCGCACTGCATGCAGCGCACCTGATCCAGCCGGCCGTGCAGGTCCACGACCTCGCGGCTGCCGGCGGCCTCGTGCAGCCCATCGACGTTCTGCGTCACCAGCAGGCTTAGCCGGCCGCGCGATTCCAGCCGCGCCAGCGCCCGGTGCGAGTCATTCGGCAGGACCCGGCCGAAGCGGCGCCAGCCGATCATGCTGCGCGCCCAATAGCGCGCGCGGGCCAGGTCGCCGCCCATGAACATCTGCAGGGTCATGGGCGGCTTGCGCTTCCATTCGCCCTCGGTGTCGCGATAATCCGGAATGCCGGAATCGGTGCTGACGCCCGCCCCCGTCAGCACGAACAGCCGCGGGTGGCGGTCGACGAAGCCGCGCAGCGCGGCCAGATCCGAAACGCGTGTGTCCATCCAGGCTCCCAGAATCACCGATGCGCGGACCGGCGGACGCGCCCGGCGCGACGATCAGCCGCCCAGCCCGCAATCGGGCATGTCGCTGACCAGGCTCGCCTGGGTCACGTTGCTGCCAGGCGCCACGCTGCGCGTGAGCCAGACGTTGCCGCCGATGGTCGATCCCTTGCCGATGGTGATGCGGCCCAGGATCGTGGCGCCAGCGTATATCACCACATCGTCCTCGATCAACGGGTGGCGCGGCAGGCCCTTCTTGAGTTCGCCGTTCTCGCCGGGCGGGAAGCGCTTGGCGCCCAGCGTCACCATCTGGTAGAGCCGCACGCGGTCGCCGATGATGGCGGTCTCGCCGATCACCACGCCGGTGCCATGGTCGATGAAGAAGCTGCGGCCGATGGTGGCGCCCGGATGGATGTCGATGCCGGTGTCGGCATGGGCGATCTCGGCCACCATGCGCGCCAGCATGGGCACGCCCAGCCGGTACAGCACGTTGGCCAGGCGATGGTGGATCATCGCGGTCACGCCGGGATAGCACAGCAGCACCTCGTCGGCGCTGTGCGCGGCCGGGTCGCCCTGATAGGCGGCGGTCACGTCCAGGTCCAGCGCCTCGCGCACCTTGGGCAGCTCGGCGCCGAACTGGCGCACGATGCCGATGGCGCGCTGCTGCGTGTCGGCCAGCAGCGCCGGATCATTGCGCCCGGCGTACTGCAGTTCCAGACAGACCTGGTGCAGCAGCGCGTCCAGCGCCGCGCCAATGGTGTGGCCGACGTAGAAGTCTTCCACTTCCTCGCGCAGATCGATGGGCCCCAGGCGCATGGGGAAGAGCGCGCCGCTCAGATCCTTGACGATCTGGCGCAGGCTTTCCTGCGACGGAAACTCGCGCAGGCCGGCGTCCTCGCGCAGGCGGCCGCGCGGACCGCGCCAGGCCAGGCGCGCCTCGCGCAGGCCGGACACGATGCCGTCCAGGTTCCAGTGCGCGGGCGGGGTGTGGCTGGGCCCGCTCATGGCTGCGCCCGCAAGGAAATGCCGGCGGCGCCGGCGTGGGAATGAAGGTCGAACATGAAGTGCCTCGCTGACGGAGCAGCGGCCGCCGGACTGGCCGACGGGCCGATGCTGCTTTGCAATATTCCCGTCAACTGTAACCGCTGGGGCCCTCTTCGCGGAATCCCCCCGACACGGCGTAGTGGTTATGCGGCAGGGGCCGTCCCCTTGGACGCCGGCCCCCTGGCGCCGCTCACAGATGCGCCGCGACGCCCGGCACCCAGGCATGGCGCGGCAGCGGCGCCTGGGCGTGGCCCCGGTAGCAATCGATCCAATACGACGTGGACGCGTCGTGCCCCCGGTCGGCCACGGCCGCCGACACCGGCACCGCCAGCTCGCGCTCGATGCCAGTGGCCAGCCGCTTGCCCAGCTCCACGCCCCACTGGTCGAAGGGATTGATGCCCCAGACCACGCTCTGCACGAACACCTTGTGCTCATACAAGGCCAGCAGCGCGCCCAGGCCGCGCGGATCGAGCTTGCGCAGCACGATCAGCGAGGAAGGACGCCCGCCGGGATGCACCATGTGCCGCGCCAGGCGCAGCGCCCGCTCGCGGTCGTCGATATGGGCCACGTCCAGCAGCGCCTGCTCCAGGCTCTTGCCGCGCAACAGGGCCTGGCGCTGCGCCAGGCAGTTGGCCAGCAGCATGCGGTGCGCGTCCGGGTTGTCCGGGCAGCCTTGCAGGCTGGCGATGAAATCCACCGGCGCGCCGTTCTCGCTCTGGTGCAGCCACTGGAAGAAGGTGTGCTGCCCGTCGGTGCCGGGCATGCCCCAGATGATGGGCGCGGACGGCACGCCCACGGCCTGGCCATCGCCCGCCACCCGCTTGCCCAGCGATTCCATCTCCAGCTGCTGCAGGTAGGTCACCAGGTGCAGCAGCCGCGCGCTGTAGGCCGCGATGTTCAGCGAGTTGTGGCCCAGCACGCTGCAATTGACCAGACCGGCAAGCGCCAGCTGCGCCGGCGCATTGGACGCCAGCGGCGCCAGCCGGAAATGCTGGTCCATGGCCTCGGCGCCGGCCCGCATGCCGATCAGCACCTCCGCGCCCACCGTCAGCGCGATGGACAGGCCCGCCACCGACCATACCGAATAGCGGCCGCCCACCCAGTCGCACATCGAGAACACCCGCTCGGCCGGCACGCCCAGCGCGCGCGCCGCCGCCGCGTTGGCCGTGACCGCCGCCAGATGCGCCGCCACATCGGTCACGCCGCCGCGCCGCAGCCAGGCGATGGCGGCGCGGGCATTGTGCAGGGTCTCGGCGGTGGTGAAGGACTTGGACGACACCACCACCAGGCAGCGCCTCGGGTCCAGCCCGGTCACCGCGTCGTTGAACGCATGGCCGTCGATATTCGAAACGAAACGGATCTGACGCCGCTGCGTGGGGCCGCCAAAGGCCTGCACCGCCAGCCTCGGCCCCCAGTCGCTGCCGCCGATGCCGATATGCAGCACGGCACCAATGTCCGCCTCCTGGTCCAGCGCGCGCACGAAGTCCAGCATGCGCGCGTACTCGCAGACGGAGCCGGCGTCCTGGCCGTCGGGCTGCTCGCGCGTGCGGCCCGCGCGCAGCGCGGTGTGCCAGGCGGGCTTGTCCTCGGTCCAGTTCACCGCCTCGCCCGCGAACAGCGCCTGCACCGCCCTCGGCACGCCGCGGGCGCGCAGCAGGGCCAGCCCCGCCGCCTCCAGCGCGGGCGACTGACGCTGCATGGACAAGTCCAGGCTCAGGCCCGCCGCCTCGATCAGCTTGAGCGCGCCGGCGTCCAGTTCCGCGCAACGCGCCGCATGGTCGAAGGCGCGCCATTCGGCGCAGTCCAGCAATCCCGCGGCTTGCGCCTCTTCCCTCGCAAATTCAGCCCTATCCATCGCGTAGTGCTCCTTAGAACGGTAAACGGACATGAGGCGCGACGCGACGCAAGGCGTTGCGGAAGTCCTCCTCGATGCGCGCCAGGGCGGCCATCGTGTCCCCTTCGAAACGCAGCACGACCGTCGGCGTGGTGTTGGACGGCCGCGCCAGGCCGAAGCCGTCGACGTAATCCACCCGCACGCCGTCCAGATCGTTGATCGACTGCGCGCCAGGAAATCCGCCTTGCGCGCGCAGCGCCTCGACCAGGGCGAACTGCTCGCCCTCGGCGGTCTCCAGCTTGATCTCGGGCGTGGCGCAGGACTGCGGCAACCCCTCCAGCATGGCCGAGGGATCCGACGCCGCGGACAGGATTTCCAGCAGGCGCGCGGCGGCGTACAACCCGTCGTCGAAGCCGTACCAGCGTTCCTTGAAGAACAGATGCCCGCTCATCTCGCCGGCCAGCAGCGCGCCGGTCTCGCGCATCTTGGCCTTGATCAGCGAATGGCCGGTCTTCCACATGGTGGCCTTGCCGCCGGCCTCGGTGATGGCGCGGGCCACATGGCGGCTGCACTTCACGTCGTAGATGATCTCGGCGCCCTGGTTGCGCGACAGCACATCGCGCGCGAACAGGATGAGCTGCCGGTCCGGCCAGATGATCTGGCCGGATTTGCTGACCACGCCCAGGCGGTCGCCATCGCCATCGAAGGCCAGGCCGATCTCGCAGTCCGAATAGCGCAGGCAATAGATCAAGTCCTGCAGGTTCTGCGGATCGGCCGGGTCCGGATGGTGCCCCGGAAAGGCGCCGTCCACCTCGCAGAACAGCTCGGTGACCTCGCAGCCCAGCGCGCGGAACAGGGACGGGGCGATCGCGCCGGCCACGCCGTTGCCACAATCGACGGCGATCTTCATCGGCCGGGTCAGCCGGATGTCGCCCATCACGCGCGCGGCGTAGCAGGGCTGCATCTGCATCTGCGTGCGCCCGCCGGCATGGGCCGCGCCTTCTATCGGCCGCCGCATGGCGTCACGCAGCGCGGCGATGCCGTCCCCGTAGAGCGAAGCGCCATCCAGCACGAGCTTGAAGCCGTTGTGGTTGGGCGGATTGTGGCTGCCGGTGACCGCGATGCCCGCGCCGGTATCCATCAGCCGCGTGGCGAAATACAGCATGGGCGTGGTCGCCATGCCGATGTCGATCACATGCAGGCCGGCGGCGCGCAAGCCGGCCTGCAGCGCGGCCGACAGCTCCACGCTGCTCAGCCTGCCGTCGCGCGCCACCACCATCGCGCGCGCGCCCAGCTCCAGCGCCTTCACGCCCGCCGCCATGCCCAGGCTGTGGGCAAAGCGCGCGTCGATCTCCTCGGGCACCGTGCCACGGATGTCGTAGGCCTTGAAAACCGAATCAAGGATGTTCGGAGCGTCCCAGCCAAAAGTTCCGTGCATGTCCGTTTCCTCCGGCTGGCGTCACTTGGGACCGTTCTGCTTGAAATCGCCGTAGTACGCCGCCCTGGAGTAGCGGTATCCGCCATATTTGGACCGCAGGCCGAAGCGTTCGGGCAAGAGCTTCAGGCCGTTGAACAGCACGCCGTCCACCGGCGCGCCGGCCTGGATGAGCCGCTTGGCTGTCTCGCGGATCTCGCCCACCGTGTTCATGCCGGACCGCACCACCACCATCACCGCGGCCGCATGGCTGCCCACCACTGCTGCATCCGGCGAGGACAGCACCGGCGCGGTATCCAGCACCACCATGTCGTACTGGGTGGACAGCTCGCGCAGCGTCTGGCCGAACACGGGCGAGGCCAGCAGCTCGGACGGGTCGAAGGTGACGGCGCCGGTGGAAATGAAATCCACGCCTTCGGACACGCTGTGCCGGCGCACCTGCTCCAGCGGGATCGTGCCGGACAGCACCTCGAACAGGCCGTCCTCCTTGGGCACGCCGAAATAGCGGTTGAGCTGGCCCTTGCGGAAGTCGGCGTCGATCAGCAGCACCCGCTTGCCCACGCCGCCCTGGATGAAGGCGAAGTTGGCCGACAGGAAGGACTTGCCCACCCCGGCCACGGGGCCGGTGAACATGACCATGTTGTTGGCCGACTGGCGCAGCGAGGCCTGCAGCACATTGCGGAAGCCCCGCAGGCTTTCGATGGGCGGCGCGTTGCTCTGGCTCTGCGCCAGCAGCGCGGGCACGGTCGCATTCTTGCGGCGGCTGCGGCGCCAGAGCTTGTCCTGGATGTCGCTGTAGGGAATCGCCGCCAGCACCGGCAGGCCGGTATAGCGCTCCACTTCCTCCGGCTCGGACAGGCCGCCGAACAGGGCGTTGCGCACCAGGGCCGACAGCAGGCCGA
Source organism: Achromobacter sp. 413638 (assembly GCF_043119405.1). Taxonomy (NCBI): domain Bacteria; kingdom Pseudomonadati; phylum Pseudomonadota; class Betaproteobacteria; order Burkholderiales; family Alcaligenaceae; genus Achromobacter; species Achromobacter sp. 413638. The sequence continues at coordinate 26,559 of NZ_JBICCO010000042.1, read as the reverse complement.
TGATCAGGCCGATGGCGCTGGCCACCAGGATGATGATGGCGGCCTTGGGCCGCACCGGCTTGTCCGGCTGCACCGCCGCGTCCAGGATGCGCACGTTGCCGACCTTGCCGGCGCGAATCAGCTTGAGCTGCTGGGTATTGTTCAGCAGCGCGGTGTACAGCTCGGTGTTCACGCGCACGTCGCGCACCAGCCGCACCACGTCCTGTTCCAGGTCGGGCAACTGCTTGATGTTGTTGCCGATGCGGTTCACGTCGCCGGTCAGCGAGGCGATCTGCCGGTCGATGGCCAGGATGCTGGGGTGAGTGGGCGCGAAGCGCGTGATCAGGTCCTGGCGCTTGGCGCGCAGTTCCATCACCTTGGTCTGCGCGTCCACCGACTGCGCCAGGATCAGCTTGGCTTCCTCGCTCAGGTCGATGGTGCCGCGCTTGTTGCGCAAGGCGTTGTACTTGGTCTCGGCCGCGTCCAGGTCCTTCTTCATCTGGGGCAGCTGCTGCTCCAGGAAGCTCAACGACTTCTCGGCCTGCGCCGCCTTGCGGTTCACGTTCTGCTGCACATACTCCGCGCCGATCTCGTTCAACACGGCGGTGGTCAGCGCAGGATCGTTGCCTTCCAGCGTGACGCCGATCACGCCCGAGGCGCGACCGCGCTCGAAGATGCCCATGCGCGCCTGCACGTCCTCGATGGCCGCCAGCCGCGAGCTGCGCGACACGGTGAACTCGGTGCCCGGACGGCCGCTGAGCGCGTCGATGTGCACGTCCAGCGCACCGCCGCCCGGCAGCACGAAATGCTGCGGCGCGCCCACGGTCCCGGTGAAGGTCGAGCCGGTGATCTTGTCGAACAGCGTGTAGCGCCCGTCGCCCAGCGTCGTCACCCGCAGCGGCTTGCCCAGCCATTCATTGGGCACATCCAGCTGCGACACGGAAATGGTCTCGCCGCCCCAGGCGTAGCCGCCCCTGGGCAGGCCGCCAGGATAGGGAAAGCTCTCGTGGCGCTGCGCCAGCCAGGCGCCCACCACCGGGAAGTAATTCGGCCTGGCGTGGATATACAGCAGGAACTTGTCGACCGCCGGTCCGACCACCATGCGCGAACGCAGCACCTCCATTTCGCCAGAGGTCTCGGTCTTGGTGTCGAAGATCGCGGACACATCGCCCAGCAGGCTGCGGGCCTGTCCGTTGGGCTGCTCCTCCTCCACCTGGACGATGATGTCGGCCTGGTAGACCGACGGCGTCATCATCACGTAGATCACCGCGCCCAGCAGGGCCAGCAGCGTGATGCCGATGATCATCCAGCGGTTGGAGAAGATCGCGTCCACGTGCGAGGACAACGGGGTTTCCTGCTGACGGGCAGGCGCCGTGGGTTCAAAGGACTCGATGGGCAACGACATGCAGCTCTCCAGGAGAAGGCGCCGCCGCCGTCGCGGCGCCTCCAAAGGCGTTGTTTGTCAGGCGACTACTTGATGGAATTGACGGTCTGCACCGTTTGCGCGCTGGGGAACAGGTTGCTGATGAAACGGTTCCAACGCACCAGGCCGGCCGTATCCACGAATACGACGTCTTTGGGCTGCAACTCGAATTTCTCCGCCACCGCGAGCGCCTGCGGCGATGCCGCGTTCAGGTGAAAGACCAGCGGTTTTGCCTCCTCCGTGCTGCGCACGACAAACACCTGCGACGGATCCGAGTTCAACTGGCTGGGGCCGCCGGCCAGTCCCAACGCCTCGTTCAGCGACATGCGGCCGTCCCGCATCACCGCCACCGTGGGCGTGGTCACCTCGCCCATCACGAAGATCTTGCTGTCATCGCGCGGCGTCACCCGCACGATGTCTCCCGCCTTCAGCAGGACCTGGTTCAGGTCCTTGCCGCGTTCGATCAGGGCCGGCAGATTGATGCGCGTGCGGCGGCCTTCGCGGATGACATACACACCGCTGCGATCGCCCGTCGCCAGGATGCCCCCGGCCCGGTTGACCGCTTCCATCAGGGTCATGGGAATGTCGTTGATCGCCAGCGCGCCCGGCGTCTTCACTTCGCCTTCCACATAGACACGCTTGCTCCGGTAGCCCAGCACGCGCACGGTGATCTGCGGATCCTGGATGTACTTGCTCGAACTATTGACTATGAGATTGCGCGCCTGAAGCTCCGTCAACCCGGCCACTTTCAGCAATCCCGTGTACGGAAACTGGATGAATCCAGTGGCTGATACGGCATAGCCCGGAATGCCCGAGGCGGTGTCCCCAATGGCTAGTTCGGTCGCCCCCGCGCCGATGGCGTAGGTTTGCGTCGGAAGCACGAGTTCGGGGTGGTCCCAGACCACGATCGAAAGGATGTCCCCGGGGCCGATGCGGTACGGCTCGCTCTTGCCGTACAGGCGGTCCACGCCGTCGTTGTCGATCAGCGCGTCGCGGGCGCGCACGTCGTCCATGACCAGCGCCGGCGTGAGCTCGCGGACCTCCGAGACGGAATTCGGATCATTGGGATCGACGAGGTGGCCGGCCTTGAAGGTCATGCCGGGGGACAAGGCGCAAGCGCCCAACGAGGACACGAGCGCGATGGCTGCCAGGGCCCGGCTCACGGTTCCGAAAATTGTCGTCATGGCGACTCCACGGTGAATGACTTCGTTGCCAGCAAGAGAGCCCGATGCGTAACGGGTTGCGACATTCCACTCTCTTTTTTCCGGCCCGCACATTCGACGGATGCCCTAAGCCTTCTCCTACATCGTTTGGAGGTTTCGAGTGCGCCCTCCAGTCAATAAGATTTTTCCAGTGGCCCCAGGCTTTGCGGCAACGCAGCGGCCTGTTCCCGGTTCCTTCTGGCATCCAGCCAAGAACAGAGGAGTGCGCGATGGACACGCCCCAATCGGACGCGTCGGCAAGATTCAATGGCGCCAGCTTGCTTTATCGCCTGCTGGACGCGGGGATCGTGATCGCCTGCGGACTCGCGGCCACCGAGCTGAAGTTCGCCGAGGACATGACCGGCGATCCGCCGCCCATCCATCTGTTCCTCATCTACCTGTGCGGGCTGGGCGTGATCGCCGTCTTCCCCGCGTTTCGCCTCTACCAGTCCTGGCGCGGCCGGCGCCTGGCCGATCTGGCGGCGCGCTGCGTCGCCGCCTGGGCGACCGTGTTCGCGCTGGGCATCCTGATCAGTTTCCTGATGCACCAGGCGGCGGCGCTGTCGCGCATGTGGGCCGGCGCCTGGTTCGCGCTGGCCGCCGTCGCGCTGGTCGGCGCGCGCGTCGGCGCCTACGCCGTCCTGGGCGCGGCGCGCGATCGCGGCCTGAACAGAAAGCGCGTGCTGATCGTCGGCTTCGGCGCGCTGGGGCACGACCTGTGGCGCCGGGTGCGGCGCCATAGCGAGGCCGGTTACGAAGTCGCCGGCATCTATGCCGAGCCGCACGAGAACCTGCCGTCGCAGGTGCGACGCCTGCACAGCCTGGACCAACTGCACGCCTTCGTCCTGGAGCATGGCGTGCGCGAGATCTGGATCGTGCTGCCGATGGAGGCCGGGCAGGAATTGCGCGAAGTGCTCTATCACCTGCGCAATGACCTGGTGGACGTGCGCTGGATCCCGGACGTGCTGTCGATCCAGTTGCTGGGCCATCGGATCGGCGACTTCCTGGGCCTGCCCGCCATCCAGCTCAACACCCTGCCGGCCGCCGGCGTGCGCGGCCTGGCCAAGGAAGCGTTCGACCGGGTGTTCGCGCTATGCGCGCTGATCGGCCTGTCGCCGGTCATGCTGACCGTGGCCGCGCTGGTGAAACTGTCCTCGCGCGGTCCGGTGCTGTTCACCCAGCCCCGCCTGGGCGTGGACGGCAAGGTGTTCCGCGTCTACAAGTTCCGCACCATGACGGTGCACCAGGAGCACGGCGTGGTCACGCAGGCCACCCGGTGCGATGCGCGTGTGACCCGCATCGGCGCCTTCCTGCGGCGCACCAGCCTGGATGAGCTGCCGCAATTCATCAACGTACTGCTGGGCGACATGTCCGTGGTCGGCCCCCGGCCGCACGCGCTGGAGCACAACGAGATGTACAAGGACCTGGTGCAGCGCTACATGATGCGCCACCGCGTCAAGCCCGGCATCACCGGCTGGGCGCAGGTCAACGGATTCCGGGGCCAGACCGACACGCTGCGCAAGATGAGCGACCGCGTCGAGCACGACCTGTACTACATCCAGCATTGGACCTTCCGCATGGACCTGCGGATCATCGCCCGCACGGCGATCTCCGGATGGACGGGCCGCAATGTCTATTAGGGATGAGCCCCCCCCCGAAGCGCTGCGCGCTTCCCCCCCAGGGGGGCATGCCTGCGGACCGGCGGAGCCGGATCCGCGGCATCCCGATTGCGTGGCAGCGGTGGCGTGCGGGGGGGCTGTGCTGGAGGCCGCCGCTGGTGGTGGTGGTGCGCCCGGGCTGAAGGCCGCCGCCACTGGTGGTGGCGCTTCCGGGCTGGAGGCGGCGGCTGCATGCGGTGAATCCGGTGTGCACGGGACGGCGGCTTCGGGCGCGGCGGAACCGGCTGGCGGCCTGCTGTCGCCGGCGGATTTCCGGCGGGCGGTGGAGATGCTGCCGCTGGTGTCCATCGATCTGCTGCTGCACGACGGCCAGGGGCGCTACCTGACGGGGCTGCGCAGCAATCCGCCGGCCCAGGGCGCCTGGTTCGTGCCCGGCGGGCGCATCCGCAAGAACGAGCCGCTGGCGCTGGCGCTGGACCGCATCGCCCGCGAGGAACTGGGCCTGCACGCAATGGCCGCCGCCTGGACGCCTTGCGGCGTCCACGAGCATTTCTACTCCACCAACTTCGCCGGCGAAATCAACCGCTCCACCCATTACATCGTGCTGGCCTACGAGGCCGAGCGGGCGCTGGATCCGGCCAGCCTGCCGCACGCGCAGCATCGCGGCTACCGCTGGCTGTCGCCCGCCGCCATCGTCGCCGACCCTGACGTGCATCCCTACACCCGGGCCTACTTCAAGGAGTACGCGCCATGACCAATCCCCCTCCCCCCTACCGCGCCGTCATCCTCTGCGGCGGATCAGGCTCGCGGCTGTGGCCGCTGTCGCGCGAGCTGCTGCCCAAGCAGTTCATCCGTTTGACCGATGACCGCAGCCTGCTGCAGAACACCCTGCTGCGGCTGGACTCGGCCGGCGCCCAGACGCGCCCCACGCTGGTGTGCAACGAAGCGCACCGCTACATCGCGGCCGAACAGGCGCAGGAGCTGGGCATCAAGGATGCCGAGCTGATCCTGGAGCCGCACGCCCGCAACACCGCGCCGGCCATCGCCGCCGCCACGCTGCGCGCCATGCGCGGCGGCGAGGACCCGGTGATGCTCATCATGCCGTCGGACCATGTGCTGGAGGACGGCGAGGTGCTGGCCGCGGCCTATGCGCAGGCCTATCTGGCGGCGCGCCAGGGCGCGCTGGTGACGTTCGGCATCACCCCGACCGCGCCGCTCAGCGGCTATGGTTACATCCAGGCCGATGCGCCCGCCGCCATGGCGCCCGCCCGGCGCGTGCGCCGCTTCGTCGAAAAGCCCTCGCCGGAGGTCGCGCAGCGCTTCATCGAGGAAGGCAACTACTACTGGAATAGCGGCATGTTCGCGTTCCAGGCCTCGGTCTTCCTGGCCGAGATGGACCGGCTCGCGCCGCGCATGTTGCAGCAGGTGCGCGCCGCGATCGCCGCCGGGCATGGCGACGATGCGCTGTTCCAGCTTGACGGCCCCGCCTTCGAGGCCTGCCCCAGCGATTCGATGGACTACGCCATCATGGAACGCACCGACAGCGCCGTGGTCATCCCGCTGGCCGCGCCCTGGAGCGACGTGGGCGCCTGGGACGCGGTCTGGGGCATCGCCCCCAAATCGGTGGAGGGCAACTCGACCACCGGCGACGTGATGGTGGAGGATTCGCGCAACTGCCTGATCCATTCCACCAGCCGGCTGGTGGCCTCGGTGGGGCTGGACGACATCGTGGTGATCGAAACCGCGGACGCGGTGCTGGTGGCCCACAAGTCGCGCTCGCAGGACGTCAAGCGGCTGGTGGAAGCCTTCAAGGTCCAGCACCGATCCGAGCTGAACCATCACCGCGAGGTGCAGCGGCCCTGGGGCTCCTACGACTCGGTGGGCCAGGGTCCGCGCTACCAGGTCAAGCGGATCACGGTCAAGCCCGGCGCCCGGCTCTCGTCGCAGATGCACCATCACCGCGCCGAGCACTGGATCGTGGTGTCCGGCACGGCCCGCATCTACAACGGCGACAAGCAATACCTGCTGACGGAGAACCAGTCCACCTACATCCCGCTGGGCGAGATCCACAGCCTGGAGAACCCGGGCAAGATCCCGCTGGAAATCATCGAGGTGCAGTCCGGCGCCTATCTGGGCGAGGACGACATCGTCAGATTCCAGGACATGTATGGCCGCGCCTGATTCCGTTCAGGCGCCCTTCTGGCGTCCGGGGCTGGCGCGCGTCTGCGTGCCGGCGGCGGCGCTGTTCTTCCTGGCGCTGGTGACGATCGGCAACCTGCCCGGCCTGGCCGCGCAGATGTCCGACGCCTACGGCGACAAGCGCCTGCACCTGGCCGCCTACGCCACGCTGACCTGCCTGGCCTACGCCTCGTTCAACCGGCGGCCCGCCCTGTTGGCATTCCTGTCCGCCACGGCGCTGGGCGCGCTGGATGAAGGCATCCAGTCGTTCTTCCCGTACAGACAGGCGGATCTCTTAGACCTTTTGGCCGATATCTCGGCGGCGGGTGCGACAGTAATCTCATTGCACATTGGTTCCGCAGCCATCGGCTCCTTTCGTGCAGTCACTAAGTCTTAAGGATACAACCATGCCAAAACGGGCACTGATTACCGGCGTCACAGGCCAAGACGGCGCCTATCTGGCGGAGTTCCTGCTCGCCAAGGGCTACGAGGTGCACGGCATCAAGCGGCGGGCATCGCTGTTCAACACCGCGCGCATCGACCATCTGTACCAGGATCCGCACGACCAGCCCCGCAACTTCGTGCTGCACCATGGCGACATGACCGATTCGTGCAGCCTGATCCGCATCGTGCAATCGGTGCAGCCCGACGAGATCTACAACCTCGCGGCGCAGAGCCACGTCGGCGTGTCGTTCGAGGAACCGGAATACACCGCCAACGCCGACGGCCTGGGCACGCTGCGCCTGCTGGAAGCGATCCGCATCCTGAAGCTGGAAGACAAGTCGCGCTTCTACCAGGCCTCGACCTCCGAGCTGTACGGCCTGGTGCAGGAAACGCCGCAACGCGAGACCACGCCGTTCTATCCCCGCAGCCCCTACGCCGCCGCCAAGCTCTACGCCTACTGGATCAGCGTGAACTACCGCGAAGCCTACGGCATGTACGCCTGCAACGGCATCCTCTTCAACCACGAATCGCCCAAGCGCGGCGAGACCTTCGTCACGCGCAAGATCACGCGCGGCCTGGCGCGCATCGTGCTGGGCCTGCAGGAATGCCTGTACCTGGGCAACCTGTCCGCCCTGCGCGATTGGGGCCATGCGCGCGACTACGTGGAAATGCAGTGGCTGATGCTGCAACAGGACAAGCCCGAGGACTACGTCATCGCCACCGGCCGGCAGTACAGCGTGCGTGAATTCATCAATACCGCCGCGCGCGAGCTGGGCCTGCTGCTGGCCTGGGAAGGCGAAGGCGTGGAGGAAACCGCCACCGTGCTGTTCAGCCCCATCCACGACATCAAGCCGGGTCAGGTGATCGTGCGAGTGGACCCGCGCTATTTCCGTCCGACCGAGGTCGAGACGCTGCTGGGCGACCCCACCAAGGCCCGCGAGAAGCTGGGCTGGTCGCCGCGCACCAGTTTCGCGCAGCTGGTCAAGGAAATGGTCGAGAGCGACCTGAAGGAAGCCCGGCGCGACGCGCTGGTCGAGCAGAACGGCTATGAAATCTACGCCTACAAGGAGTAAGCCGCCATGACGAACCTGGATCAGCGGGTGTTTGTCGCAGGCCATCGCGGCATGGTGGGCGCGGCGCTGGCCCGCGAACTGGACCGGCGCGGCTATCGCAACGTGATCACGCGCGGCCGGCAGGAGCTGGACCTGGAGAACCAGAACCAGGTCCACCGCTTCTTTTCCACCACGCCGGTGGACGTGGTGTACCTGGCGGCCGCCAAGGTCGGCGGCATCCTGGCCAACCAGAACCACCCGGTGGATTTCCTGTACCGGAACCTGATGATCCAGAGCAACGTCATCCGCGCCGCCTACGCGGCCGGCGTGCGCAAGCTGCTGTTCCTGGGTTCCTCGTGCATCTATCCGCGCGAGGCGCCGCAGCCGCTGCGCGAGGACGCGCTGCTGACGGGCCCGCTGGAATCGACCAATGAGCCCTACGCCATCGCCAAGATCGCCGGCCTGAAGCTGTGCGAGGCCTACCAGCGGCAACACGGCGCGCGCTTTATCTGCGCTATGCCGACCAACCTGTATGGCCCGCGCGACAACTACGACCTGCACAGCAGCCATGTGCTGCCGGCGCTGATCCGCAAGTTCCACGAAGGCCGCGAGGCCGGACAGGCCAGCGTGACGATCTGGGGCACCGGCGCGCCGCTGCGCGAGTTCCTTTACGTCGACGACCTGGCGCGCGCCTGCGTCATGCTGATGGAGCACCCGGATGCCACGGGCATCTACAACATCGGCGCCGGCCAGGACATCGCGATCGCGGAACTGGCCACGCTGGTCGCGCGGGTGGTCGGCTTTCGCGGCGCGATCGACTATGACAGGTCCAAGCCCGACGGCACGCCGCGCAAGCTGATGGACTCCGGACGCATCCGGGCATTGGGCTGGCGTCCGGAGATCTCGCTCGCGCACGGCATCGAGCTGGCCTACGGCCATTTCCTGCGGGAGCATCCGCAACAGGCGGTGCCCGTGGCCTGAGGGTCGCGCCCGCGAGGACGACAGACAGGCTTACCGATGCGCGCTTTCCTCAGCAGACACGTCGCCGGCAATGCCTCCTTCTGGGGGCTGGTGGAGTACGGCGCGGGACCGGCCGCCGCGCTGGTCGCCCTGCCCCTGCTGTTCCGGCAGCTGGGCACGGTCGGCTTCGGGCAATATTCCATGATCATCGCGCTGGCCGGATTCGGCAACGCCGCCAACCTGGGCGCGGCCGTCACGGCCACCAAGCTGGTGTCCGAACGCGCGCACGAGCCGGGCGGCGCCTACCGCGCCGCGGGCGTGGGCATGGCGTTGATAAGCTGCGCGCTGGCCGTGGTCTCGGCCATCGCCCTGCTGCTGTGGCTGGTGGTGGGCCTGGGCTGGCCCGGCGCCACCTTCGGCGGCGTGGCGGTCACGCTGCTGGCCATGCCGGCGCTGGCCGTCTACCTGACCCAGCAATACGACCAGCTGCTATCGGGCTGCCTGAAAGGACGCGAGGACTTCCGCGCCACGGCGCTGTGCGAGGCTTTCAGCCGCGCCGGCACCATGGGGCTGGCCTGCGCCGCGGCGCTGGTGACGGCCTCGCCGACCTGGACCGCGCTGGCGCAGGCGCTCGGCCTGCTGCTGGCCGGCACCGTCAAGATGTTCGTGTTCTCGCGCGCCTACGGTCATGCGCTGCTGCGCCCGGTGATCGACCGTCCCGCCATGATGGCGGCCTTCAGATTCTCGCGCTGGTCCTGGCTCAACAGCCTGAGCGCGCTGGCCTTCGGCTCGGTGGACCGGGTGCTGGTCGGCGGCCTGATGGGCCCGGCCGCGCTGGCCATCTACACCGTCGGCGTACAGGTCGGCCAGATGATTCATACCGCCTCGGTGGCGGTGTTCCAAAAAGCCATGCCGCGCGTCAGCCGGCTGCTGGCGGCGCCGCCCTTTCCCGGCGCCGCCGAACGCGAGGTCCGCCGGCAGATGCTGTGGAACCTGGCGCTGTCTGCCGGCGCCACGCTGGCCGTGCTGGCCGCCAGCCGGCCGCTGCTGGACCTGATGCTGGGACCCGCCATCGCGGCCGGCCATCTGCACACATTCCGGCTGCTGATCGTCGCATCGGGCCTGTTGTCCTTGAACGCGGCCGCGCACTTTTCGCTGCTGGGCATGGGCAATTCGCGCGCCATCGCCATTTTGAACGGACTCGGAGGACTGGCCATGCTCGCCATCATGGCCGCGCTCGCCGCCAGCGCAGGCGAACAGGCCGCGGCCTGGGGCCGCATGGCGTATGCCGTCATCACCCTGGCCGGCGTCGCCTTGGCGATCCGCCAGTCCCGTCCGGAATTCCAGGGCGCCATGCCCGCCGCCACCCGCTAAGCCGAACCAGGAAGAGGCCCCCCATGAGCAAGCGCCACAATGAATACACCCGCGAGCTGGTCGACTTCGTCCGCGAGCTGCGTCCGCCCGCCCCCATCGCCGGCGGCCTGCTGCCCAAGCTGAGCATCGTGACCCCGTCGTACAACCAGGCCCGCTTCCTGGAGCGAACCATCCTGTCCGTGCTGAATCAGGGGTATCCGAGGCTGGAATACATCATCATCGACGGTGGCTCCACCGACGGCAGCGTGGACATCATCCGCAAGTACGAACGCTATCTGACCCATTGGGAAAGCCAGCCGGACCGGGGCCAGTCGCATGCCATCAACAAGGGCTTCGAGCGCGCCACCGGCGAATACGTGGGCTGGCAGAACTCGGACGACCTGTACTTCCCGGGCGCGCTGCGCAAGCTGGGCGCGGCGGCGGCGCGCGGCCGGGCGCCGATCGTCAGCGGCAACCTGTTCGTGGCCGACGCCAACAACCGCATCTTCCGCAAGATCCACTACACCCCGGTCAACCGGGGCACGCTGACCGTGGTGAAGGCGTCCATTCCGAACCAGTCCGCCATCTTCCGGCGCGACCTGCTGAAAAAGCACGGACTGCTTCAGGAGAGCATGCGCTATTGCATGGACCTGGAACTGTGGAGCCGCCTGCTGCGCGAGGGCAAGAACGTCATCGTTCCCGAGGCCATGGGCGTCTACACCGCGCACGACGAGACCAAGACCGCGCTGATGCAAGACGTGCTGCTGGAAGAACGCAAGCAGATCGTCGACCGCATCCGCAACAGCGAGCCCGGCCTGGGCAAGCTGTTCCAACTGTCCTGCCGCGCCTCGAAGGTGGCGGCCCATGCCCGCCAGGGCGACCTGTCCTACCTGTTCGAAAAGCTCGCCACCCGGCTGCTGGGCCGGGACGACTGGACCGCGCACTAGGCGCGTCCGCCATCCCCCCAGCGCCACGGAGCCGCCGTCATGCACAGCCGCCATCTGTCCACCCTGCATCTGCTGGGCCTTTTTGCCTTCACGGCGCTGGCCTTGAACGACGACAGCTTCATCCTCGGCGTGGGCAGCTTCAAGCTGTCGCCCTTCGACGTCATCTTCGTCGCCATCCTCGTCGTCAAGGCGATGCGGCTGGCGGATCCGGCGGCCTACGCGCTGCCGCGCGGCGCGCTGGGCCTGCTGCTGGGCATCCAGGCGCTGTCGGTGGCCTATCTGCTGCTGGTGTCCATCGACCATCCCGGCATCGAGACCGGCGACGTGGCGCGCGACCTGCGCATCGTGTTCTATTTCCTGACCACGCCCTTTCTTTGCTACAAGGACATCGACACGCCGCATGCCTATGCCGTGCTGCAGAAGTACATCATCGCAGCCTGCCTGACGGTGGCCACGCTGATGCTGCTGCAACAATTGCAGGGCTTCAGCATCGCCAACCCGGTGCGCAATGTCCGCCTGGGCGTCTGGGCGATTCCGCTGGGCGTGGTGTCGCTGCTCTACTTCCGGCGCACGCTCAGGATCTCGGGCCCCAAGGCCTATGCGCTGACGCTCTACATGCTGCTGGCGCTGGTGTTCTCGCTAAACCGCAGCCAGTACCTGCAGCTGGCCGTGTCCGTGCTGCTGGCCATGATGCTGGCGTCCGGCTCCGAGGTGCGCCGCCGCGTCGTGCTGATCTTCGCGCCCGCCGCCGTCGCCGGCGTGCTGGTGTTCGCCAGCATCGGCTACCTGGACGTGCTGACCAACCGCATCTTCAGCGTCGAGCGGCTGGACGAGGACTCCAGCTACGGCGCGCGCGTGCAGGAAATGCAAGGCCAGATGGACTTCTTCGCGCAAAGCCCGGTGTTCGGCAAGGGCGCGGGATTCCGCAGCTGGGTCATGGGCGAGAACGGCTTCGAGCTGAGCACCTTCGCGCACAACTCCTGGGCCTTCTACCTGATGAAGTTCGGCCTGGTCGGCACCATCATGATCATGCTGCCGCCCCTGCTGATCCTGCTGCTGACGCTGTTCCGGCGCTACACCCATCCCGGCCTGGAACTGCACCGGCGCTACCTGCTGGCCACCGCGCCCATCTACATCTTCATCGACTCCATGTCGGGCGGCCTGGCCTATGCGCCCAAGACCGCCTTCACCGGGTTCCTGCTGTGCTACTGCCTGTCCCTGCTGCGCAACGCGCGCGCCATGCCCGTGCCTGCGCGGGATCCCGCCGATCCCGGCAACCGTCCGGATGCGCCGCGCCGGACCCTGACGCGAGTGCTGCCCCATGCCTGATGTCATGTTTGTCGCGCCGGACCTGCACGGCGGCGTCGGAAGATGCGTGGCCTTCATCGCCGACGGCCTGCCCGCCCACGGGGTCGATGCCTCGCTGTTCCTGCTGCGCGCCCGCAACCGCGAATACCCCATCGACAATCCGAAGGTGGTCAAGGCGCTGCCGGTGATCGAATCGCCGACGGCGCTGCGACTGGCGCTGCCGCTGGCTTTCGCCCGACTGCTGGCGCAGATCCGTCGCGACAAGCCTGCCATCGTGTGCTCGCACGGGCTGCTGTGCAATATGCTGGCCGTGGCCGCCCGCAAGATCCTGCGCGGCCGTTTCGCCATCGTGGCGTTCGAACACAGCAGCCCGGCCATCCACTACGGCGCCTCGCGCATGCGCCGCCTGAAATACTGGCTGGTCAGCCAGACCTACCGCCGCCATGACGCCGTGGTCGGCGTCTCGGAGGGCGTGAAGGAAGATCTGGTCAGCATGTTCCCGCCGCTGCGCGGCAAGGTTCATACCATCTACAACGGCGTGCCGCTGGACGACGTGCGCGAGCAAAGCGTCTCGCCGCCGGCCCCCGCGACGGCTCCGGCCGCCAGGGACGAACCGTACCAGGTCGTCGCGGTCGGCAGGCTGGAGGCGGTCAAGGACTACGCCACCCTGATCGACGCGGCCGCGCTGCTGGATGATCCGCGCATCGCCTTCACCATCGTGGGAGAAGGCTCGGAGCACGCGGCCCTGCAGCGCCGCATCGATGCGCGGCCGTCCCGCACCACGGTGCGCCTGGCGGGTCATATCGACAACCCCTTCCCCACCATCGCCCGGGCCGGCGCCTTCGCCCTGACCTCCGTGCGCGAGAGCTTCGGCAACGTGCTGGTGGAGGCCCTGTGCCTGGGCGTGCCGGTGATTTCCACCGACTGCCCGCACGGCCCGGCCGAGATCCTGGACGCCGGCCGCTACGGCCTGCTGGTCCCGGTCGGCGACGCGCCCGCGCTGGCGGCGGCGGTCCGGCGCCTGGCCTACGACACGGCGACGCGCGAACGGCTGGCCGCCGAAGGGCCGGTCCGCGCCGACGCATTCTCCCTAGACCGGCACTGCCGCGACGTCATTGCGCTATTCCAGCCCTTGATGCGCCGTGGCGCGCCCTGACCTGGATCGCATCATGCAGAAAATACCGGTATCCGTTGTGGTCATGACCAAGAACGAAGAGCGCAACATCGCCAAGTGCCTGAAGGCGCTGGCAGAGTTCGACGAAGTCTTCGTCATCGACTCGCGCAGCACCGACGCGACGTGCGCGCTGGCCGCCTCGCTGGGCGCGAAAGTGGTGGACTTCCAGTGGAACGGCAAGTATCCGAAGAAAAAACAATGGTGCCTGGAGCAGCTGCCTTTCTCGCACCCGGTCGTCCTGTACGTCGACGCCGACGAAGAGATGACGCCGGCGCTGGCCCGCGAAATCCGCGCCAGCCTGCCGCGCTTCGAGGCCGGCGCCGGCGGCGCCTTCGTGCCCTTCGACTACGTGTTCTGCGGCCGCAAGCTGCGACACGGCCACCGCGTCTACAAGCTGGCGCTGCTGGCCCGCGACCGCTCGCGCTTCCTGGACTACGACGACCTGGACGTGGCCCACATGTGGGAAGTCGAGGGCCACTACCAGCCCCAGGTACAGGGCCAGACCTTCGCGTTGCGCGAGCCCATGGTCCACAATGACCATGACTCGCTGTTCCACTATTTCGACAAGCACAACCGCTACTCGGACTGGGAGGCAAGCCTGCGCGTCAAGGGCCTGATGAACGACCCGCGCGAAGCCAACCTAGGCGGCCGCGCGCTGCTCAAGCGGCTGTTCCACGCGCTGCCGTTCAAGGCTCCGATCTCCTTCCTGCATTCCTATGTGTTCCGCCTGGGCTTCCTGGACGGCAAGGCCGGCTTCGACTATGCGGTCGCGCGCGCCATGTACTACTGGCAGATCCGCATCAAGACCGAGGAAATCCGCAAGGCCCGACAGGCCTGCGCCGAGGATGGCGACGACAAGGTGGTGGCGGGAGCGGCGAAATGATCCCCGCCCGTCGGTTCCACGCGGGCCCGGCGCGCGAGGCGGATGTCGCGGATGCGACGGATGCGGCGCATGTCTGGCCACGCGTCGGAGACCCGCCTGGCGCGCTGCAGCGGCTGGACCTGTTCACACTGGCGCCCGGCCAGCGCGGCCGCTCCGCGCTGACGGTGCAGCTCTGGTGGCTGGTCCAGGGTTCCCTGTTCCGCTGGTCGCCGCAGTTCGCCTATGGGTTCCGGCGCTGGCTGCTGCGGCTGTTCGGCGCGCGCGTCGGCGCCAAGGCGCTGATCCGGCCCAGCGCCACCGTGACCTATCCCTGGAAAGTCGACATCGGCGAGCATGCCTGGATCGGCGACGATGCCGTGATCTACAGCCTGGGGCCGGTGCACATCGGCGCGCACGCCGTGGTGTCGCAGCGCAGCTACCTTTGCGCCGCCGACCATGACCCGGACCAACCCGACTTCCCGCTGCGCGAGCGCGCGGTGCGCATCGAGGACGGCGCCTGGGTCGCCACCGACGTGTTCGTCGCCCCCGGCGTGACCGTGGGCCGCGAAGCCGTGGTGGGCGCGCGCAGCTCCGTCTTTCGCGATCTGCCGCCCGCCATGATCTGCCACGGCACGCCGTGCAGACCCGTGCGTGCGCGCGGACGGGAGCGCGCATGAAGATCCTGATCTACGGCATCAACTACGCCCCCGAACTGACCGGCATCGGCAAGTACAGCGCGGAGATGGCCGAATGGCTGGCCGCCCGCGGACACAGCGTCAGCGTGGTCACGGCGCCGCCCTACTATCCGCAATGGCGGGTGCATGACGGCTATCGCGCCGGACGCTATGCGCGCGAGGAGCGCGCCGGCGTCTCGGTGCGCCGCGCCCCGTTGTGGGTGCCGGCGCGGCCCGGCGGCGTCAAGCGCCTGCTGCACCTGGCCAGCTTCGCCCTGTCCAGCCTTCCCAGCCTGCTGCGCGCCGCCGCCGGGCGGCCCGACGTCATCCTGGTGGTCGAGCCGGCGCTGTTCTGCGCGCCCGCGGCATGGCTGGCCGCCAGGCTGTGCGGCGCTCGCGCCTGGCTGCACGTGCAGGACTATGAGGTGGACGCCGCGTTCGAGCTGGGCCTGCTCAAGGGCGCCTGGCTGCGCCGCGCCGTCGCCCGCGCCGAGCGCTGGCTGATGCGCCGCTTCGACCGCGTTTCCACCATTTCCGAACGCATGCTGGCGCTGGCCAGGGACAAGGGCGTGGAGCCCGCCCGCGCCGTGCTGCTGCCGAACTGGATCGACGCGCAGGCGATCACGCCGGACCTGGACGGCGGCGCGTGCCGCGCGCAACTCGGCATCCCCGCCGACGCGATCGTGGCGCTGTATTCCGGCAACATGGGCGGCAAGCAGGGCCTGCAGGTCCTGGCCGACGTGGCCCGCCGCCTGGAAGGCGAAACGCGGCTGTGGTTCGTTTTCTGCGGCCAGGGACCGGAACGGGCCGCGCTGCAGGCGCGCTGCGCCGGACTGGCGCGCGCACGCTTCCTGGACCTGCAGCCCGCCGAACGCCTGGGCGAGCTGCTGTGCATGGCGGACATCCATCTGCTGCCGCAGCGCGCGGGCGCGGCCGACCTCGTCATGCCGTCCAAGCTGACCGGCATGCTGGCCAGCGGCCGTCCTGTGGTCTGCGGCGCCGCGCCGGGCACGGAACTGGCGGGCGTGATCACGCGCTGCGGTCTGTTGACTCCCCCTGAAGACGCGGCGGCCATGGCCGAGGCCGTGCTCAGCCTGGCGCAAGACGGCGCGGCCAGGGCCGCGCTGGGCCAGGCCGCGCGGCGCCATGCCCTGGCTCATCTGCACGTGGACGCGGTGCTGGGCGCGGCCGAGCGCGAACTGGCGGCCCTTGCCGTTCCGGGCAGGACACAAGCCTCGCGCGCCCGCGACGCCTGACAGCGTCCGTCCGATCACTCCGAAGGTTCGCGCGGCGTCGGCGGCAGGCCCACGCCGCTGACCAGCCCCAGCTGCACGGCGACATAGGCGGCCTCGGCCTGGTTGCGCGCATTGAGCTTCCAGTACAACGTGCGCGCATGGCTCTTCACGGTGGCCACCGATATGCCCACCTGCTCGCCGATCTCGCGCATGGTCTTGCCCTGCACCAGCAGCTGCAGGATCTCCGCCTGCCGCTGCGTCAGCTCGCGCAGCTCCAGCGCCGGCGCGGCGGTGCGCGGCAGCGGCCGGCCAGCCGGCTGCGGATAGCATTCGCCTCCCGCCTGGACCAGGCTGACCGCGGCCGCCAGGGCGTCCGGGCTGGATGCCTTGGGCAGATAGCCGGCCACGCCCGCGCGGGCGCAAGCCGCCATCACCGCCTGATCCAGCACGGAATACAGCACCATCGCCAGCCTGGGCCCGAAGAAGGCGATGGCCTGTGTCAACAGCGCGATATCGTTCTCGGCGATGCCGCCGCAACCGACCACCAGCATTTCCACCGGACGGTTGAGCGAATTGGGCAGGTTGAGCATCTGGGCCGGCGAGATCGCCAGGATGTCGTCCGTTTTGCGCACGCGCTCCAGCACATGCTGGATGGCGACGCGAAGCAACGCATAGTCTTCGATTAGAACGGTTGTCATCCCGAATGGAACCTTGCGACACAGGGCCCAAATGCGGTTCCCATGTCGCACGCGAGACGGATCGCGATGCGCGCGCGGCCGCGCGACGGCGCGGTTCACGGGAATCCTGTCCGCTGCTGCGGCCCGGGCGGCGTGCTGTGGTTCGCCGTCCCGGCCCGCACTTGCGGACACGAACCATGCTATCAGCGGCTATCGCCGTTGAATCTCGTTCAGGAGGATGATTGGGGGAGGACTGAGGCGCTGCGCAATGCAGGCGGAACTGCGATGAAAGCACTAGGAGGGAAGGCGGGGCGGCATCGCGTCGGGCCAGGCTGCCTGCCGGGTCGGCAGCTGGCGCGCGCGCGGTATCAGCCTGCTTTGCGGCCGTATAGTTGTCCTGCGTCGACTTCCCTGCCGTTGGGCTCGTGCCATTCCAGCGTGGCGCCGCGCTGCAACGCCGCGTACACGGCCTCGCCCTTGTTCTTCACATGCAGGCGCTGATAGAGCGTGCAGGCATGCGTCTTGGCGGTGGCGACCGAAATGTTGAGCATGCGGCTGACCGTCTTGATCGGATAGCCCCTGGCCAGCAACACCAGCACCTCGTACTGGCGCGGCGTGATCTGCAGCAATTGCGCGCCCGCGCTGATGGGCATGGCGCCCTTGGCCGCGGCGTCATCAGCGTCATGCGCCGGCAACGCGCAGATCGTCTGGGCGGGCGCCTGCAAGGCCTGTTCGCTGGGGAAGCACTGTCCTCCCGCCATCACCAGCCGGATCGCCGCCTCCAGGATCTCGACCGATGCGGTCTTCATCAGACAGCCGTAGACGCTGGCGCCCGGCAGACCCTGGACGGGCATCGGCAAGGGCATCACATCGGTCAATAGCAGGATGCGCTTGGGGGTGAGCACGCGCTGGATCTCATGCAACGCGCTCCAGGCCTCATCCGTATCCACCGGAAGTCCGTAGATCAGGAGATCAGCGCCGGCATGGACGCCATCGGCCTTGGACACGTCCGCCAGGCCCATCCCCTCGATCTCCCACACGTCATCCAACTTGCTCAGAATCTGCCACAAACCCAGCCGCAGCAGCGGATGAGCTTCAATCAGGACCATCTTGGCCATGATGTCCTCCCGGTTTACTAGACAGGCCTAGAAGGGATCTTCGCTGTACTGAAGACTTATTTTTCCAGCCCCGCGAAGCGGGTCCGCGGTAGCCCTGGATATGTGAATACATCGTATCCGGGTATTTTGGCTGGGAGACTTTGGTAGCCACCATTACGGCGGATGGCATGAGTCCATCTTATGGTTCGGGATTTGCAAAATCAAGACGTTTCAGGGCGATATAATCCGACAAAAACAGAAATCAATCGTTAGCCTTAATCGCCCTCGTAAATAAGGATGAAAACACGTTCTCATCCATTTCGACGCTAGGGTTTACACGGAGTTTCATAGAGAGGAAAAGGCCTTCCCACGGGCGGAGAAAGCCGAATGACAGCCCGGAATTCGGCTGTTGGCAAGCTTCGGGGGATGAGGCTGGCACCATCCTGGTGCCTGGCCCGATGGGACGCCGGCGTGGCAAGAATTATCGATATGTTGCGCCGGACACATCACCCCAGGATATGGGCCGATTAATCGAAATATAGGTAACACTTTTATTTTTTCGGACGCACGGTCATTTACTCCATATAGGCGAAGTCGAATACCGTGTGACCGCCCTGATGATGCCAATGGTGCATCGAAGCATGACGCCGTCCCAGAAAATTGGCGTAGTGTATTTCTCCGTCATCCTCGACGTAGGAGTGCGGCGACAACTGCTCGATCCGGTTGAGCGACACGCCCTTGCCGTAGTGGCAGAAGCCCTGGTACTGCGCGCAGCGGATGACGTCTCCGCCAGGCGAGACAACGATTCCAGCGTTGCGCGCCCGCATCGGGTTGCGCACGATGGGGTTGCAGGCATGCGGCGTCCAGTCGGTGGAGAGCGGCGAATCCGCGAAGAACGCGAACAGCTCGTCGCAATGGCTCTGCCCGTCCGTCCTGTCGATATTGGTCAATAGCCACCAGTATTCCCCGTGCTTGAATATTATCGTATCGACAGCGGAAACATTACTCATCAGATTATATTGAAGCTCCCACTTCAATGGAAAATCCGTGCATTTCCATAATTCTATGCTGCGATTACCGCAGGTCTCCGGCACCATGTAGGTGACACCTTCATATTCAAATATATACGGGAACGATAAATGGTACGGCAGGTTCAGCGCCGTCCCCAGAAGGCGGAAAGCCCCGTCGGAGTACGTCGCGACCGAGATTGTCCCTTTGCGCGAGGAGAAGTCGTAATCCTCGAAAAATATATAGGGCTGTTTATCGTGGGTATATACAAAGGGATCAGCGAAAAACCTGCCCTTGGGTGGCTGCAACACCATCGCTTCGGATATCACCGCCTGCTGCCGGCCCGACGGAAACATGCCTATCCGCCAGCGCACGTTACGTTTCATGATGCGACGCACAATAAAATCAGCCATTAACCAGGCCTGGCGGGCGACATACGCCGCGCCGTCCCAGGCCACCGGATCCCGGCGCCGCTCGCCGCTCATGATCTGCATGCCAGCCGGCGGCGTGCGGCGCGCGCGCGCCAGCGCCTGCAGCGCGTCGCGGACCATGAAGTTGCCCAGGCAGAATGCGCGCGCCCGATTCTTCAGCCAGAAGATCTCGGTGTTGAAGCTGCGCTGGTCCAGCAGCTCGTCCTCGTCCTCGCTCGCGCCCAGGCGCCACAGCTTGACCGTGGTGTGATCCGCCCGCTGATACACCTCCCAGAATCCCGCATAGCTGCCGCTGGCAACCGCAACGTCGGAATAGCTCAACTGCCAGGCGCCCTGGCGCGCCCAGCCCGCGATACGCTCACGCCGCACCGGCGGCGCGCCCAGCACGATCACCAGGTCCAGCCCCGGCGGCGCCAACCGCTCCGCGCCGCCACCCGCCGTCATCTCGACGATCTCAGTATCGGGACCGGGCAGGTGCTCGCGCAGGTCGCGGCAAGCCAGCTGCGCGCGCGGCTTGCTTCCCAGCAGCCGGGACTCGAAACGGGACAGCGCGCCGAAAAAAACCCTCGCGCCGAAATGCGCCTTCGTTTCCGTGCCCGCGCGGCCGGCCACCAGCAGGGCGGCGATCTGGAAGTCCTGGCTGTGCGCCAGCCATTCGACCAGCTCATGCATCCAGCCGGGCTGCTCGTATCCGTCGACCAGCAGTCCCACTCTGTAGGTCTTCATTTCTCCAGCTCCTGTGTCGGGGCAAGGGCCAGCCGCCGCCAGCCGGCGGGCTGGCGGCGCAACCATAAGGGCATGGCTACACAGCCTTCATACGGATACTGAAACGTTTCGCAGGCATCTTCCAGCGAGCTTTCAGCCTAGGGCTGGCGCACGAAGCCAAATGGCGCATGGCGCGCCCGCCGAGCGCCCTTGCCTCGGCCAAATTCGCCGGAGGAGTTCATCCATCCGGACGTAGCAGCGCGCGGCGCGCGGGGCGCGGCGGCCGGCATCCCTCTGCCTTGTCTCATGCCCCTGGGGTAAACCCTATTCGGGATTGCAGGGACTCGCTCTTGCCGGAAATCTGTCGCATACTCAATTTAAACGAACGTTTGAATTCAACCTCATGCAAGAACTCAGATCCTCTTCAACCCGGGAATCCATCCTGGACACTGCCGAGGCGTTGTTCGCCCAGCAGGGTCATGACGGCACGTCGATGCGCCAGATCACTGGCGCGGCCGGCGTGAATCTCGCGTCCGTGAATTACCACTTCGGCTCGAAGGAGTCGCTGGTGCAGGCGGTGCTCAAGCGCCGCCTGGCCGTGCTCAACAGCGAGCGCATGCGCCTGCTGGACGAGCTCGAAGCCCAAGCCGAGGGCAAGCCGCTCAAGCCCTCGCAAATCGTTGACGCCTTCTTCGGCACGCTGCTGCGCCTGGCCGCCGACCCGGAGCAGGCGGGCAGCACTTTCCTGCCGCTGCTCGAACGCACCATGACCGACCCCACGGACTTCATCCGCGCGCTGTTCGCGGAGGAATACGCGGACGTGCTGGACCGCTACCGCAACGCGCTGTTCGCGGCGCTGCCGGACGTGCCGCGCGCCGAAATCATGTGGCGCTTTCAATTCATGCTGGGCGCGACGTCCTACGCCATCATCGGCACGGACCTGCTGCGCTCGGTCACCGGCTGGGTCATCGACGAAGCCGAACAACCCAACAACCCCGAACTGCTGCTGCCGCGCCTGATGAGCTTCCTGCTCGGGGGCCTGCGCGCGCCGCTGCCGCAGCGGCCATCCTGTTAGAGCCTGCAAAGGTCAGGCCCCCGGCAATGGGCCGAACATTGCGATAGGAGACAAGAATATGCACCCGATCCTTCTTGCGCTGCTCGTCTTGGCGCTTCTGGCCGTGGTCCTGCTGGGACTGCGTCCCTTGCGACGAGCCGTGCTGTCGGCCCCGATCTTCAACATGTACCGCAAGGTGCTGCCGCAGATGTCGGACACCGAGCGCGACGCGCTCGAGGCCGGCACCGTATGGTGGGAAGGCGAGCTGTTTCGCGGCCGTCCCGACTGGAGCCGCCTGCACGCCTATCCGCGCCCGCGCCTGTCCGACGATGAGCAGCGCTTCCTGGACAACCAGGCCGAGGAAGCCTGCCGCATGGTCAACGACTGGGAAGTCACGCAGGAACGCTTCGACCTGCCCGCCGATGTCTGGAACTACCTGAAGAACCAGGGCTTCCTGGGCATGATCATTCCCAAGTCCTACGGCGGCCTGGGCTTTTCCGCCTATGCGCATTCAGAGATCGTGACCAAGCTGTCGACCCGCTCGTCGGCGCTGGCCGTGTCGGTCATGGTGCCGAACTCTCTGGGCCCGGCCGAGCTGCTGCTGCACTACGGCACCGACGCGCAGAAGAACCACTATCTGCCGCGCCTGGCGCGCGGCGAGGAAGTGCCGGCCTTCGCGCTGACCAGCCCCTGGGCCGGCTCGGACGCCGCCGCCATTCCCGACAGCGGCATCGTCTGCAAGGGCGAATGGCAGGGCCGCGAAGTGGTCGGCATGCGCGTCACCTGGGACAAGCGCTACATCACGCTGGCCCCGGTCTGCACCCTGCTCGGCCTGGCGTTCCGCCTGTATGACCCGGACGGACTGCTGGGCGACGAGAAGGACCTGGGCATCACCTGCGCGCTGGTGCCGCACGACCACCCCGGCGTGGACACGGGCCGCCGCCACTTCCCGCTGAACGCCATGTTCATGAACGGCCCGACGCGCGGCCAGGACGTGTTCATGCCGCTGGACTTCATCATCGGCGGCCCCGCCATGGCCGGCCAGGGCTGGCGCATGCTGATGGAATGCCTGGCGGCCGGCCGCTCGATCTCGCTGCCGTCCTCCAACACCGGCATGTCCAAGCTGACCGCCCGCGCCGTGGGCGCCTATGCCCGCGTGCGCAGCCAGTTCCGCACCCCGGTGGGCAAGTTCGAGGGCGTCGAGGAAGCGCTGGCGCGCATCGGCGGCCACACCTACATGATGGACGCCGCGCGCAGCATGACCGCCGGCGCGGTGGACCTGGGTGAAAAGCCCTCGGTCGTCTCCGCCATCGTCAAATACCACGTCACCGAGCGCGCGCGCCAGGTCGTCAACGACGGCATGGACGTGATCGGCGGCAAGGGCATCTGCCTGGGACCGTCCAACTTCCTGGGCCGCGCCTACCAGCAGATTCCCATCGGCATCACCGTGGAAGGCGCCAACATCCTGACCCGCAGCCTGATCATCTTCGGCCAGGGCGCGATCCGCTGCCATCCCTACGTGCTGGCCGAGATGCAGGCCGCGCAATCGTCCGACCGCCAGCAAGGTCTGCATGACTTCGACCGCGCCTTCTGGGGCCACGTGGGCTTCGTCGTGAAGAACAAGCTGCGCGCGCTGGGCACCGCGCTGACCGGCGCCCGCCTGGTCGGCGTGAACGCCGACGTCGCGCCCGAGATGAAGCGTTACTACCAGCAGCTCAGCCGCTACAGCGCTGCCTTCGCGCTGCTGGCAGACACCTCCATGCTGGTGCTGGGCGGCAGCCTGAAGCGCCGCGAGCGCCTGTCCGCGCGCCTGGGCGACATCCTGTCGCAGATGTACCTGATCAGCGCCACGCTCAAGCGCTACCAGGACGAAGGCCGCCAGGCCGCCGATGCGCCGCTGGCGCACTGGTCGATCCAGGACGCGCTGTTCCGCCTGCAGGAAGCCTTCGACGGCGTGCTGGAAAACTACCCGAACCGCTTCGTCGCCTGGGGCCTGCGCCGCATCGTCTTCCCCTGGGGCCATCCGCAATCGCTGCCCTCGGACGAACTGGGCCAGCAGGTCGCCAAGCTGCTGATCAACCCGGGCGCCGCCCGTGATCGCCTGACCGCCGGCTGCCACCTGCCCGCCACCGCCGACGAGCCGGTAGGCGCCATCGAACTGGCGCTGGCCGCCACGCTGGAGGCCGAACCCATCGAGGCCAAGATCCGCGAGCTGGAAAAGCGCGGCGCGCTGGACGGCAATCCGCAGGCCAACGTGCGCGACATCGCCGACGCCGCCTATGCGGCCGGCGGCCTGACCGACGAGGAATACGCCGTGGTCAAGCGCAGAAACACCTTGCGCGACACCGTGGTCAAGGTGGACGATTTCCCCTTCGATCTTGGCGCGGGCGCGATCCGTCCCGCCGCCGAGCGCCGGGCCGCATGAGCACCAAGGACGCACGGATGGCATTCAAACCGGTATATGTGGTGGACGGGTCCCGCACGCCTTTCCTGAAGGCGCGCACGGGCCCCGGCCCGTTTTCGGCGGGCGACCTGGCCGTGCAGGCCGGGCGCGCGCTGCTGCTGCGCCAGCCCTTCTCGCCCACCGACGTGGACGAGGTCATCATTGGCTGCGCCGCGCCCTCGCCCGACGAAGTCAACATCGGCCGCGTGATCGCGCTACGCCTGGGCTGCGGCAACCGCGTGCCGGGCTGGACCGTGATGCGCAACTGCGCCTCGGGCATGCAGGCGCTGGACTCGGCCATCGCCAACATCCAGTCGGGCCGTTCGCAACTGGTGGTGGCCGGCGGCGTGGACGCGCTGTCGCGCGCGCCGCTGCTGTTCTCGGACGACATGGTGCGCTGGCTGTCCGGCTGGTATGCCGCGCGCGGCCTGGGCGCCAAGCTGTCCGCGCTGCGCCGCTTCAAGCTGCGCAACCTGGCGCCCGTTATCGGCCTGCTCAAGGGCCTGACCGATCCCGTGGTCGGACTGTCGATGGGCCAGACGGCCGAAAACGTCGCCACCCGCTTCGGCATCGACCGAGCCGCCATGGACGCCTACTCGGCCGGCAGCCACCAGCGCGCGCTGGCGGCGCGCGCCGCCGGCGCCCTGGCCGAGATCGTGCCGATCATCGACGCCAAGGGCACGCTCTATCCCGAGGACGACGGCGTGCGCGCCGACTCCACCCCGGAAAAGCTGGCCAAGCTCAAGCCCGTGTTCGACAAGCCCTGGGGCAACATCACCGCCGGCAACAGCTCGCAGGTCACCGACGGCGCGGCCATGCTGGTGCTGGCATCGGAAGAGGCCGTGCAGCGCTGGAACCTGCGTCCGCTGGGCCGCATCGTCGACAGCCAGTGGGCCGGCCTGGATCCGGCGCAGATGGGCCTGGGTCCGGTGCACGCCGCCACGCCCATCCTGCAACGCCACGGCCTGGGCCTGAATGACCTGGACTTGTGGGAGATCAACGAGGCCTTCGCCGCCCAGGTGCTAGGCTGCCTGGCCGCATGGCGCGACGAGGCCTATTGCCAGGAGCACTTCGGCACGCCGGCCTGGGGCCAGCTCGACACCGATCGCCTGAACATCGACGGCGGCGCCATCGCCATCGGCCATCCCGTCGGCGCGTCCGGCGCCCGCATCGTGCTGCACCTGCTGGACGCGCTCAAGCGCCGCGGCGCGCGGCGCGGCATGGCCGCCATCTGCATTGGCGGCGGCCAAGGCGGCGCCATGCTGGTCGAAACCCTGGAGGAGCGCGCATGAGCCGCAACGCCGCCTCGACGCGTACCACGGAGACCGCCCGATGAGCGCACTGGACACCCTCTCGCACTGGCGCCTGGCGCGCGACCCCGACGGCCTGGCCTGGTTGACCTTCGACCGCGCCGCCAGCGCGGTCAACGCCCTGTCGGCCGACACCATGGCGGAACTCGCCCTGGTGCTGGACGCGCTGGACAAGGACCCGCCCAAGGGCCTGGTGATCCGCTCGGGCAAGCCGACCGGCTTCATCGTGGGCGCCGATGTCAACGAATTCGCCAGCCTGGACACGCCCGAGCAGGGCCGTGCACTGGTGGCGCGCGGCTGGAACCTGTTCAACCGGCTGGCCGCCGTGCGCTATCCCACGCTGGCCCTGATCCAGGGCCACTGCCTGGGCGGCGGCCTGGAGCTGGCGCTGGCCTGCCGCTATCGCCTCGTGGCGGACCAGCCCGGCGTATCGCTGGCGCTGCCCGAGGTCATGCTGGGCATCTTCCCCGGCTGGGGCGGCATGCTGCGGCTGCCGCGCCTGATCGGCGCGCCGGCCGCGCTGGACATGATGCTCACCGGCCGGGGCGCCGACGCGCGCCGCGCCGCCGCGCTGGGCCTGGCCGACGCGCGCGTGCCGCCGCGCCTGCTGGAAGCCGCCGCGCGCGCCACGGTGCTGTCCGGCAAGCCGACACGCCAGGCGCGCGGCCTGGCCGCCTGGACCAACCGCTGGCCGCTCAAGGCCATCGTCGCCAACCGCGCGCGCAAGCAGATCGCGGCCAAGGATCCCCTGGGCCACTATCCCGCCGCGCCGGCCATCGTGACGCTGTGGGAACAGCACGACGGCGACGCCCAGCGCGCGCCCTCGCTGATCGACGGCATCATCGCGTCCGACACCGCCCGCAATCTGCTGCGCGTGTTCCGCCTGCAGGAGCGGCTCAAGGCCAACGGCCGGCAGCCCGGGGCAGCCCCGGTGCGGCGCATCCATGTGGTCGGCGCCGGCGTCATGGGCGGCGACATCGCCGCCTGGTGCGCCTACAAGGGACTGACCGTCACGCTGCAGGACCAGGACATGGCCCGCATCGCGCCCGCCATCAAGCGCGCCGCGACGCTGTACGCGCGCCGTCTGAAGGACCCGCGCGCGGCCCGCGCTGCCATGGACCGCCTGATCCCAGATCCCGCCGGCACAGGCGCGACGCTGGCCGACATCGTGATCGAGGCCATCAGCGAACAGCCCGAGGCCAAGCTCGCGCTGTATCGCGCGCTGGAACCGCGCATGAAGCCCGACGCGGTGCTGGCCACCAATACGTCCAGCCTGTCTCTGGAAACGCTGCGCGCGGGACTGGCGCGGCCCGAGCGTCTGGTGGGCATCCACTTCTTCAATCCCGTGGCCAAGATGCCGCTGGTGGAAGTGGTGCACGCCGACGGCACGGCGGCCGAGGGGGGGGGGGGGGGGGGGGGGGGGG